>NZ_JAPEVI010000003.1:4632500-4807929 GCF_026240905.1 Roseibium salinum | reverse complement strand
AGGCGGCCGGATGTTCCACGCGATGGACCGGCAAACGCCGCAGGGATGAGAAAGACCCAAATCAGCAAGCTCAGTCAATAGAAAAAGGCGGGTCCGAGCCCGCCTTTTCCTTAAGCCTGGGAGGCTTTGTCAGCCTGCGGCCGCCTTCAGTGCCGGAGCACCGGGCCGCACCGCGGCGTCGTAGTCTTCCATCAGCGTCTTGATGATCTCACCGACTTCATAGTGATTTCCGTCGATTTCGGAGACGGGCGTGACTTCCGCCGCCGTGCCGGTGACGAAGCACTGCTCGAAACTCGAAAGCTCTTCGGGCAGGATCGCCCGCTCAACGACTTCGATGCCCCGGCCGCGCGCCAGGCCGATGACCGTCTGGCGCGTGATGCCGTTCAGGAAGCAGTCCGGCGTCGGTGTGTGGATCTTGCCGTCCTTGACGAAGAACACGTTGGCACCGGTCGCCTCGGCAACCCGGCCGCGCCAGTCCAGCATCAGGGCGTCGGTGTAGCCCTTGGTCTCCGCTGCGTGTTTGGAAATGGTACAGATCATGTAGAGGCCGGCGGCCTTGGCCTTGTAGGGCGCCGTTTTCGGGTCTGGGCGGCGGTACTCCGCCATGTCGAGGCGAATGCCTTTCAGCCGTTCTTCCGGCTTGAAATAGCTCGGCCATTCCCAGGCGGCGATGGCCAGGTGGATGGTGTTCTTCTGCGCGGAAATGCCCATCATCTCGCTGCCGCGCCAGGCGACCGGACGGATATAGGCGTCCGTCAGGTTCATGCGCGCCAGGGTTTCTTCCTTGGCTGCGTTGATCTGCTCGGCCGTCCACGGGATTTCGAAACCCAGCATGCGGCCGGATTCCAGCAGGCGCTCGGTGTGTTCTTCGGACTTGAAGATCCGGCCGACATAGGCCCGCTCGCCTTCGAACACGCTGCTGCCGTAGTGCAGACCGTGGCTCAACACATGCAGCTTCGCGTCCGCCCAGGGGACAAACGTGCCATCGTACCAGATGTCACCACTGAGCTGATCAAAAGGCGTTCCAGCCATCTTTCATCTCCCGCCGCTCTTACAGCGTTTTTGTTTTACGTGGCAGAGGCAAACGACGCCAAAGACTTGCGTCCGGTTTACCGCTGTATTTTTTGCACAGCACGCCAACTATCGGTATCCTGATAACCGCGGCGATCCTGATCGGATTCGTTTATCATCTGATGCGGAACAATGCATCTGAAAGACCGATCATTTCGTTCGCGGCCGCCAAGAAGTAACAATCGACCAGAATTAAGTCAATATGGCTGACGTAAATTTCAAAACCGCAATTTCCCCGGTCTCAAGGGAAAACAGTCATGCGCGGCCTGACCCGGCAGGCGGCGGTGAGGATGAAGCCCTGCCCTTCGACCTGATCGAGCTCCTGTTCTTCGCCTATCGCGATTTCACCGGGGATCCGGACGACGTCTTGGCCAAATATGATTTCGGCCGCGCTCATCACAGGGTGCTGCATTTCGTCGAGCGCAATCCCGGCATCATGGTCACGGATCTGCTCGGCATCCTGCGGATTACCAAGCAGAGTCTCGGCCGCGTCCTGAAGCAACTGGTCGATGCCGGCATCATCGAACAGCGGGAAGGTCATCACGACCGCCGCCAGCGGCTGCTTTACACCACCGAAACGGGACACGCCCTGGCGATCGATCTCACCCGCCTGCAGCAGAAGCGCCTTGAACGCGCCCTAATTGGATTGCCAGATGGCAGCGAGGAAACTATCCGTAGGTTCCTGTTGCAGATGATCGATCCGGAGGCCCGGCCGGACGTTCTGAATCTCATCCGCAGCCCTTACGACCTGAAGGACTGATCCGCATCCGATCACGGGACAAGACAGCCGACATGAGTGTTCACGTGCCTGACGATAACGCCAATCATATCCTCCTGGTGGATGACGACAAGCGGATCAGGGATCTGCTTACCAGGCTGCTGAAGGACAATGGCTACCGCGTTTCCGCAGCGGCCAACGCCGCCGAAGCACGCAACTGCCTGTCGGGACTGGAATTCGACCTGATCGTGCTGGACGTGATGATGCCCGGCGAGACCGGGCTGGAACTCGCCGCATCCTTGCGCGATCGCTCGCAGGTTCCCATCCTCATGCTGACCGCAAGATCCGAGGCAACGGACCGGATCGCCGGACTTGAGGCCGGCGTCGACGATTATCTGCCCAAACCGTTTGAACCGCGCGAACTCCTGCTGCGCATGGCCGCGATCCTGAGGCGCGGCAACCAGTATCCCCTCACGGCACGGGAGGAAATCCGCTTCGGCCCATTCTCCTTCAATGCCAGCCGGGGCGAGCTCAAGAACGGAGACCACATGGTGCGCCTGACGGACCGGGAGAAGCAGATCCTGTCGATCTTTGCCGAGCAGCCCGGCGCGACGGTGCCCCGCCACAAGATCGTCGGTGATGCCAGCGGCCTGGGCGAACGCACGGTGGACGTCCAGATCAACCGCCTGCGCCGGAAAATCGAGACAGACCCGGGCAATCCGATTTATCTCCAGACGGTTCGGGGCATCGGCTACCGGCTGGCCTGCGATTGAACCCGATGGCGAATTTCGAAGCGTTTTTCCGGCGTATTCCCCTGGCGGACCACCTGGCTTCCCTGTCAGGCCCATGGAAGTGGCTGTCGCACGCCTACCGGTCCTTTTCCCGCTTCATGTACCGGGTCATGCCCAAGGGCCTGTTCACGCGGACCTTCCTGATCATCGTGGCTCCTATCGTGATCCTGCAGTCGGTTCTGGTGTTCGTGTTCATGGAGCGGCACTATGAGCTCGTCACGGAGCGGATGTCGGAAGCGGTAGTCCGGCAGATCGAAGCCATTGTCTATGTGCTGGAAAACTATCCGCAGGACGAGAACTACCGGAAGGTCGAAGAACTCGCCTCCCGGGCACTCGACATGTCCATAACGCTCATGCCGCTCGAGCCGCTGCCCGCTCCCGCCCCCAAGCCGTTCTTCGACGTCATAGACAGGGAACTCAGCTACGGCATCAGCGAGCAGATCGGCAAACCGTTCTGGATCGACACGGTCGGCAGGTCCCGTTTCGTTGAAATCCGCATCCAGTTGGACGACGCCATCCTCAGGATCATCACCCGGCGCAGCCAGACCTATGCCTCGAACTCGCATATATTCCTGGTCTGGATGTTTTCGACATCCCTGGTCCTCGTACTGATCGCCCTGCTCTTCCTGCGCAATCAGATCCGCCCGATCATCCGGCTGTCCGAAGCCGCGGACGCATTCGGCAAGGGCCGTCCGGTCGAGAACTTCCGCGCCAGCGGCGCCAGCGAAGTCCGCCGCGCCAGCCTGGCGTTCATCGACATGCGTCGCCGCATCGAGCGGCAGATCGAACAGCGGACCACGATGCTGGCCGGCGTCAGCCACGATCTGAGGACCATCCTGACCCGCCTCAGGTTGCAGCTCGCCTTTGTGGGCGAAACGCCCGAGCGTGAAGCCATGCGCAAGGACCTGGACGAAATGAGCCATATGCTGGAGGACTACCTCGCCTTTGCCAGCGGTGATGGCGATGAAGACATCCGGACGACGGACCTTGCCCTCATGTTCGAGGAGCTGGAGGAAGAGGCTGAGATTTCCGGCCATTCGGTAAAGGCCCGCTTCGACGGCCCGTCGGAAGTCGAAGTCAGGCGCATTTCCCTGAAGCGCTGCCTGGCCAACCTCGTCACCAATGGCTGCAAATACGGCGACCAGGTCGAAGTCGCGGGCCGGATCGAGGGCGGCTGGCTGATCATCACGGTCGATGACAACGGGCCCGGCATCCCCGACGACCAGCGCGAGGTCGCCTTCCGGGCCTTTCACCGCCTGGACCTTGCCCGCAACCAGGACGAAACCGGCAGCGGCCTGGGCCTTGCCATTGCACGCGACATCGCCCGCGGCCATGGCGGCGATCTTTATCTGGAAGACAGCCCGCTGGGTGGCCTCAGGGCCCGGGTGAGGATCCCCGCGTGAGGCCGGCGGTGGTCACACTGGTGCCGCTGGAATTCAGTACAGCCGGCCGCCGATCGGCACGTCCTTGTCCGGCGTCAACAGAACCACTTCGCCGTCTTCATCCGGAACGCCAAGGGTCAGCACTTCCGACATGACCGGGCCGATCTGGCGCGGCGGAAAGTTCACGACCGCCATCACCAGCCGGCCGACAAGGCTGCCGGGCGTATAATGTCTGGTAATCTGCGCCGAGGTTCTCTTGATGCCGATCTCCGGGCCGAAATCGATCCGCATCTTGTAGGCGGGCTTGCGCGCTTCGGGAAATTCCTCGGCCTCGACAATACGGCCGACGCGCACATCCACTTTCAGGAAATCATCAAAACCAATCAACTCGCTCACGGAACCCATCCTCTGTTTCACGCGAGCGGAACATGGCCGGTCAGAGGCGTTTCCGCAACCCCTTGGAGGCGCCTACGCGCCCGCCGGAGCCTCTCCGGAGACGTCCGCATCCTCCCCGGCATCGCCATCCCGGCGCCCGCGCCGGCCACGGCCCTCGGAAGCCTTCCGGAAGAAGGACCGGACGCCCCTGGCAACGCTTTCCAAGCTGCCCAGGCGCTTCATGAGCGTGGAGCCCTTGTCCAGTTCCCTGTCGAGCCGTGCCATGGTCCGCGGCATGCCTTCGTCAGCCTCGTCCAGCCAGACGTCGACCACCCGGGCGAAAGACACCGCAAGGCATTGCGCGACGACCGCGGCCTTGACGCCCGACACGTCGATGCCGGCGGCAATCAGCATCCATTTCTGCGAGCGGACTTCCACGCGGTTGAAGTCGAGGGCAAGCGCCGGATCGTTCCTTGCGGCCCGGTGCAGCGACCGGACGGCTTCCTTGTGCTGCGAAAGCGCATCGATCCGGGTCATCAGCACGTCGAACAGGCGGTCCCGCGGCGGCTGGTCCTCCATGCTCTCGTCACGCTCGTCCAGGACGCTGGTATCGATCTTTTCGGCAAAAGCTTCCACGAGTGCAAGCTTCGAGGCATAGGCGCTGCGCATGTCGGAAAGCTTGACCTTTGCCGCTTCGGCGATCAGCGGCAGCGAGACATCCTCGTAAGGATGCGCGCTCAACAGATCCAGAAACGTCTGAAGGATCTTCTGCCGGGTTTTTGCGGTTACCATGGAACGATCTCCGGTGTGGTGTTCCTCTAGCACTTGAGAATCGATCAACTGGTCTAGAACATAGGCATCCGGACGGTCGGCGAAAAGGGTGACCCTCTGCCGCAGTTCCCCGTGACCGCAGGATCAGCCGGCCAGTTCCCGCGCCCGTTTGACGGCCGCGGCAACGGCCCTGGTCATCACAGGCTGAATGCCGTCGGTATTCATCAG
Source organism: Roseibium salinum (assembly GCF_026240905.1). Lineage (NCBI taxonomy): Bacteria > Pseudomonadati > Pseudomonadota > Alphaproteobacteria > Hyphomicrobiales > Stappiaceae > Roseibium > Roseibium salinum. Next base: position 4,802,593 of record NZ_JAPEVI010000003.1, on the reverse strand, counting down.
CACATCGAGCGCCGCCGCGGTGGTGCCGTTGGGGCTGGTCACGTTCTGCCGCAGGACGGAGGGATGCACGCCCGACTGGTGCATCAGTTCGCCCGCGCCGCAGACGGTGGCGACCGCCAGTTCCAGGGCGAGTTCCTCGGGCAGTCCCGCCTGCTTTCCAGCCTCGCAGAGGGCTTCGGCCAGAAAGAAAACGTAGGCCGGACCGGAACCGCTGACGCCGGTAACCAGGTCGATCTGATCTTCACTGTCCAGCCAGACCACTTTGCCGACGGCCGACAGCAGTTTCGTCACATCCGCCTTCTGGGCTTCGGTGACCTTTTCGGTCGGATAGATCGCGGTGATACCGCGTTTGACCATGGCCGGGGTGTTCGGCATGCAACGGCAGATCGGCACTTCGCCGAAGACGCCTTCAAACTTGGAAACGGGCGTACCGGCGGCAACCGACAGGACCAGCGTGTCCGGTGCCACCACGGGCCTCAGACCGGGCAGGACCTGATCCATCAATTGCGGCTTGACGGCAACCAGCACCACGCCTGCGGCCATGTCTTCCGGGACCGAAGTCACGTGGCGGATGCCATGCCGTTTCAACAGGGCGTCCATCTCGTCGGAAAGACGCGGATCACTGACGATGATGGCGGCCGGGTCGATCCCCTCCGCCATCCAGCCCGACAGCATCGCCCCGCCCATCTTGCCGGCTCCGACAAGAAGGAAGGGCCGTTCCCTTGAAAAACTCATGCTTCTCCTGCTGTTTCAAACAGGGCCGTATTCATCGCCTCGGAAGCCGAGTGACCGGCCCATACGACGAACTGGAAGGCCTGATAGAAGCGCTCGCAGTTCTCAAGGGCATTTGTCAGCATGGCTTCGATCTGCGCCGACGACGCTTCCGCGCCCCCGGCCAGAAGCAGGGACTGACGGAACATGACGACATTCTCTCTGTTCCACAGATCGAAGTGTCCCATCCACAATTGCTCGTTGATCAGGGCCAGCAAGCGGACGATTTCGGTTTTGCGGAGCTCGGTCACCTTGAGGTCGAAGGCACAGGCCAGATGCAGCGCCTCGACATCCTCCATCCAGGAGAAGGACACGTGATAGTCGCACCAGCTTCCGCCCAGGGAGATGGTGATCTCGTCCTCGTCCGACCGTTCGAATGTCCAGTCGTTCAGGGCGGCGACAGTCTCGATTGTGTCTACGGGATTTCCAGGTCGCTCGAATTCGATCTCGATAAGGCTCATGATGCCTACTCCCTTTCGAGCCGGGGCCGAGTACCCGATCAGGATAACCGGGGCGGGCCGCCGGGATATGGTCCCAAGCCGGAGGAGCAAAACAGGTCCATTGGCGACCTATTCAGGAGCGAACCGGTTCCGTCTTGCTCCGACGAATCCCTGTTATCAATCAGTATAGGGGCAGGAATGATTTAATGGATACATACCAATTGAGCCGAAAAAGCCGAAACTTGTGGACGACCCAGCGGTATTTTTCACCACACTGCCCAAAAACAACGCATTTCCGCCAAGTACGTCCGTCGTATATCTGTAACGAACAATTAACAGAAATCACTCAAATCCGCGTCAACGCATCGCGTCAGGCATCGGCCGCGCCGCCGGAACCGGATTTTTCCAGTGCGGCGATCCGCGATTCGAGTTCCTCGACCCTGTCGAGCGCCCGCACGGCCATCTCCTTGACCGCTTCATGTTCCTCGCGGGACACGACATCCATATCGGACAGGAACCGCTCGGCCTGAGCCCTGAATGCGGTTTCCACCTCGCGGCGCGCCCCCTGGGCGACACCGGCGGCGTCTGTCATCAGCTTGGCGAAATCATCGAGAATGCGGTTGGGGCCTTGGGTCATCGGACCCTCCTTGAGCAGGAACAAATCGGATGACTGACACGTATGTGGGATTGCCACCAAGTTCAAGAACCAATTCGGCCGCACCCGGCCCGGTCTGCGGCCCTCCCGGCCAGGCTCCCCGGCTTGACGGATGGCCCCAGATGGCGCAAGCGTTGCGCCGTAATCCGCCCCGCGGCTCCGCATGGCAATACAAGGTGAAACCGTGCCGTCCCTACTCGTCCTGCCCTTTCCCGCCATCGAGCCGGAAATCGTCGAATTCGGCCCCTTTGCCCTTCGCTGGTATGCCCTTGCCTATATCATCGGCATCATTCTGGCCTGGCGCTACATGCGCGCGCTCGTGCTCAACGACCGGCTTTGGGGCAGCGTCGGCCGGCCGACGCCGGCCGATCTCGACGACTTCGTCCTCTGGGGCACGCTCGGCATCATCATCGGCGGCCGTCTCGGCTATGTGCTCTTCTATAATCCGGCCCATTATCTCGCCAATCCGGGGGAAGCTCTCGCCATCTGGACGGGCGGCATGTCCTTTCACGGCGGGTTTGCCGGAACGGTGATCGCCATGGTCCTGTTCGCCTGGCGGCGGGGCCTTTCCCTCTGGACGCTGTTTGACCTGGCGGGCTGTGCGGCGCCGATCGGGCTGTTTTTCGGCCGCATCGCCAACTTCATCAATTCCGAACTCTGGGGCCGCCCCACCGACGTGCCGTGGGCGATCGTCTTCCCGAATGGAGGCCCCGAGCCGCGCCATCCCAGCCAGCTCTACGAGGCGGCGCTGGAAGGCATCGTGCTTTTCTTCGTGCTGCGCGTGCTCAGCCACCGTTTCAAGCTGCTGGAGAAGCCCGGTTTCCTCGCCGGCGCCTTCGCCTTCGGCTATGGCGTTGCCCGTTCGATCTCCGAGTTCTACCGGGTTCCCGATCCCCAAATCGGCTATTTCGCCGGATTTCTCACCATGGGCATCCTGCTGTCCACGCCGATGATCGTGGCCGGCATTGCCGCCATGATCTGGGCCGCCAGGCGCAAGTCCGGAGCGGCGGCCGGGTGAGCGTTCTGAAGGACAGGATCAGGCGGCAGATTGCCAATGAGGGCCCCCTGACGGTGGCTCAGTACATAACGATCTGCCTCGGCGATCCGCAAGCGGGCTATTACGCGACCCGCGAGCCGTTCGGCGAACGCGGCGATTTCATCACGGCGCCGGAAGTCAGCCAGATGTTCGGCGAACTGGTCGGCGCCGTCTGCCTGTCCGCGTACCAGGCGCTCGGCTCTCCCGGCCGGTTTCAACTGGCGGAGCTCGGCCCGGGGCGCGGAACGCTCATGTTCGACCTCCTGCGCATGGCCGCGCTGCGCCCGCGCTTCCTTGAGGCGGCCAGCCTCAACCTCGTGGAGACGAGCCAGCGCCTCAGGCAGATCCAGAAGAAGACCCTCTCCCGATCTCCGTTGCAGCCGCAGTTCCGCGATAGATTCGCGGACATTCCGGACGGGCCGCTGATCCTTGTCGCCAACGAATTCTTCGACGCGCTTCCGGTCCACCAGTTCGTGAAGACCACCGACGGCTGGCGGGAGCGGCAGATCGGACTGACCGGCGATGGCGACCTTGCCTTTGGTGCCGGAGCGGCCGGACTTGCCGACGATGCCGTTCCCGAAGAGATCAGAGCAGCTCCCGAAGGCGCGATCTTCGAGACCCAGCCCACCGCGAATGCCATCGCGGAGGAAATCGGCGCGCGGCTTGCCGAGCATGGCGGCGCGGCGCTCTTCATCGACTACGGCTATCTGCAATCCGCTCCCGGAGACACGTTGCAGGCCGTCCGCAAGCATGCTTTCGATGATGTGCTGGCGCATCCGGGTGAAGCCGATCTGACCGCCCATGTGAATTTCCAGGCGCTTGCAGCCGCCGCCGCCAGGGGTGGGGCGCGCGTGCTTCCTCCCCTCACCCAGGGCGATTTCCTGCTGCGCGCCGGTCTTCTGGAGCGCGCGGGGGCTCTTGGCGCCGGCAAATCCCACCGGGAGCAGGAAACAATCCGCGACGCGGTCGAGCGCCTGGCGGCCCCCGGGCAGATGGGTGACCTGTTCAAGGTCCTGGCGGTCACGGCCCCCGGTATATCGTTCCCGCCGTTTGACAGCGCGTCCTGAACGCCCCAAGGATCAGGGGCTGCGGAATCGATTCCCGTCCGTTCTGGAGACCAGGCATGAAAATTGAAGCTGACGATTTGAAGCTGAAGGGGCTGCGCCACGGCTTTTTCACCCGCATGGGCGGCGTCTCGGACGGCATCTATCAAAGCCTCAATATCGGCCTCGGATCTGACGATGCGCGCGAAAACGTCGTCGAGAACCGGAGCCGCGTGGCGGGGGAGCTCGGTGTTCCCCTCAGCAATCTCGTGTCTCCCTACCAGATCCACTCCCCGGACGTGATCACCGTCGCCGGGCCCTGGCACGAAGACATGGACCGCAAGGCCGATGCACTTGTGACGGCGACGCCGGGCCTCGCCATCGGCGTTTCCACCGCGGATTGCGGCCCGGTCCTTTTCGCCGACCCCGGCGCGGGCGTGATCGGCGCGGCCCATTCCGGCTGGAAGGGTGCCATTTCCGGAGTTCTGCAGAACACGGTTGCCGCCATGGAGACCCTTGGCGCCTCCAGGACCCGCATCGTCGCGGTGCTCGGCCCGACCATTTCGCAGAAAGCCTACGAGGTGGGACCGGAATTCCGGCAGCGCTTCGTCTCCGAAGCGGCTGACCGCGCGCGCTACTTCGTGCCCTCGGCACGGGAGGAACATTTCATGTTCGACCTTCCCGCCTTCATTACCGACCGGCTCCTGGAGATCGGCCTTGAACAGGTAGGCGATGTCGGCCTGTGCACCTATGAGGACGAGGACCGGTTCTTTTCCTACCGCCGCACCACCCACCGCAGCGAGCCGGATTACGGCCGGCAGATCAGCGCAATCGTTTTGACATGAGGGTCCCATGGCGCTTCACTTTACCGACGCCGAGTTTGAAAGCCGCTTTGAAAAGCTGAAAGCCGCCATGGAAGCGGAAAAGCTCGATGCCATGCTCCTGTTCGCCCAGGAAAGCACGTACTGGCTGACCGGATACGACACGTTCGGTTTCTGCTTCTTCCAGTGTCTTGTCGTGACCAGGGACGGGGAAAAGGTGCTCCTCACCCGCTCCGCCGACCAGCGCCAGGCACGGCATACCTCCAACATCGCCGATATCCGCATCTGGGTAGACCGGGGCGCGGCGAGCCCGGTGGGGCAGCTGAAAGACCTGCTGTTCGACATGGATCTGCTCGGCTCCCGGATCGGCATCGAATACGATACCCACGGCATGACCGGCAGGATCGCCCTGCAGTTGAACGAGGTGCTGACCAGTTTTGCCGACATATCGGATGCTTCCGCGCTTATCCCGGCGCTGCGCGCCGTCAAGAGCCCCGAAGAGATCGCCTATGTGCGCAAGGCGGCGGAACTGGCAGACAAGGCCTACTACGCCGCTCTTGACGAGATCCGCCCCGGGGCGGACGAAGGCCGCATCCTTGCGGCCTTGCAGGGAGCCGTTTTCGAGGGCGGCGGCGACTATGCCGGCAACGAGTTCATCATCGGTTCGGGCCGCGACGCGCTTCTGTGCCGCTACAAGTCCGGACGTCGGGCCCTGAGCGCGCAGGACCAGATCACACTCGAATGGGCGGGCGCCTACCGTCATTATCATGCGGCGCTGATGCGCACGGTTGTGGTCGGCACGCCGACGGACCGGCATCAGGAAATGTACCTTGCTGCCCGCGAAGCGCTCACGGCGGTCGAAACGCAGCTCGTTCCCGGCAAGACCTTCGGCGACGTCTTCGACGCCCATGCGGAGCGCATGGATGCCCATGGCATGATGCCTCACCGGTTGAACGCCTGCGGCTATTCGCTCGGCGCCCGCTTCACGCCGAGCTGGATGGACATGCCGATGGCCTACAAGGCCAATCCGGCAGAAGTGAAACCGGACATGGTGATCTTCATGCACATGATCCTGATGGATCTCGAACACCGAAACGGCGATGACACTGGGGCAGACCTACCTGACCACTGAAGGCGCGCCGGAATGCTTATCCACCCTGCCTCTCGACCTGCCGGTCAAGTCAGGCTAAACATTTGCGACTTTGCGATCCGGCGGCCTCTTCTCCAGACGGTACGGCCGGACCGCAGCCGACGAAATTGACCACCAGAGCCAGGCGTTTCAATGCTCCGTTTTACAAGCCAGAATTCCTTCTCGCCGCTGCGTGTGGTGGCCTGCCTGTTGCTTCTTGGCGGTCTTGCCGCCTGCCAGTCCTCGCCGCGTCCTCCCGTCCCGGTCACGACGTCGGCGCCCGCCCCGACGATTTCCGGACAGGTTGATCCGGAGGAAGGCGTCACCTTCGCGTTCGAGCCCTTTACCGGAGCCCCGGGCAATGTTGCCGACGAACTTTCCGAATATATCGGCGCCGAGGCGCGCAGGCAGGGCATCACGCTGGTTCGCCGCGTGGGTGCCGCCGCGACCTACCGTGTGAACGGTTACCTGGCCGCGACCGGCCAGCCTTCGACCGGCACCATCTTCTACGTATTCGATATCGTCGACGGCTCCGGCCGCCGCGTGAAGCGAATCTCCGGAACCGAGACTACCGGTGGCTCCTCCGGCGACCCGTGGCAGGGGGTCGATTCCGGGGCGCTGGCTCGGATTGCCAACCGTTCCATGGTAGAAATCGAAGCCTGGCTCAACCGATAATCACGGCTTTGGCAAAGAAATACCGCAGCGCGTCATAAAAATTGAAAAAAGCGGGTGCGAGAGCCCAAGGCCTGTTGTGGTCCGAATGGTTGATTGTTACAACGCCGCCGCCTGCCGAGGGTTCTCATCCGATGTCCTTGGCGTCCGGCACCTTGACTTGACCTGGATCAGCGGACGTGCAGTCGGAGCCGATTGAACCTCCAAAAGCCGGTCGATATTGCAGTGTTAGAGCATCGTGTCCGCGTTCACCTGAACGCAGGATGCTCTGGGCCCTTTCCGCGAGTTTGCTGGTCCAAGCCACGCAGACCCGCTGTCGCACCAGAAGGACTTGCGGCTCATGAAGATCGTCGCGGGCAATTCCAACCGAGCCCTGGCGGAGGAAATCTCCAAATATCTGGACGTGCCTCTGGCCAAATGCCAGGTCCGTCGGTTTGCCGACCAGGAAATCTTCGTCGAAATCCAGGAAAACGTGCGCGGCGAAGATGTTTTCGTCGTTCAGTCGACCAGCTATCCTGCCAATGACCACCTGATGGAGCTGCTCATCATCATCGATGCGCTGCGCCGCTCCTCTGCCCGCCGCATCACTGCGGCGATCCCCTATTTCGGCTACGCCCGACAGGATCGCCGGGCTTCCGGCCGAACCCCGATTTCGGCGAAGCTTGTGGCGAACCTGATCACCGAAGCCGGTGCGGACCGCGTTCTAACCCTGGATCTCCACGCAGGACAGATCCAGGGTTTTTTTGATATCCCCACCGACAACCTGTTCGCCGCGCCCGTCATGACCCGCGACATCAAGGAACGCTACGCCACCGGCAATGTCATGGTGGTCTCGCCAGACGTCGGCGGCGTGGTCCGCGCCCGCGCGCTGGCAAAGCGCATCGAGGCCCCGCTGTCCATCGTCGACAAGCGCCGCGACAAGCCTGGAGAATCCGAAGTCATGAACATCATCGGTGATGTGCATGGCTACGACTGCATTCTGGTCGACGATATCGTCGACAGCGGCGGCACTCTGTGCAATGCCGCCGAAGCCCTGCTTTCCAAGGGCGCCAAATCGGTGACCGCCTATATCACCCATGGCGTTCTGTCCGGCGGAGCCGTCGCCCGCGTCACGTCCTCGAAACTGAAGGAACTGGTGATCACCAACTCCATCGAACCGACGGCTGCAATCACCGCGGCCGCCAACATCCGGGCGATCTCCATCGCCCCGCTGATCGGTGAGGCGATCAACCGCACGGCCCTGGAAAAGTCGGTCTCCAGCCTGTTCAACTGAGCTGGTTCCCTTCTGGAAATATCTGCAAAGCGCCGGGCCTCCCGGCGCTTTTTTTGCTTCCCGCCGCCCGGCTCTGGCCTCACCACAGCCGCTGGCGAGACCGGTCGAGGCGCGGGCTTTTTGCCGGATTGTCCGGAGCTGCCCCGTTTCATTGCCGGGCTTCGGCAGCAAACTGCCGGCCCGGGCCAAAAATTTCCCATTTGATCAAAAAATTTAACTTCACCCCCGCTGCCCAGCTTGTGAGCACGCATATTTTGTGATCAAGTTTTGACGCAAAACAATATTTCGAGGGGATTGAGATGTTCGCTACAACACCGTTTTCAAAGGTTCGCAGAACCTTGTTGTCGGCCGCGCTTGCCGTCACGGCCGGCCTGGGTCTTACCATTGTGCCTGCGGCCGCCGCCGACCCGATCAAGGTTGCCGCGATCTACACCGTTCCGGTTGAACAGCAGTGGGTCAGCCGCATCGACAAGGCGCTGAAAGCCGCCCAGGAGCGCGGCGAGATCACCTATACCTTCTCCGAAAACGTCGCCAACACCGATTACGAACGCGTCATGCGCGAATATGCCGAACAGGGCATGGACCTGGTTGTAGGCGAGGCCTTTGCCGTGGAACGCGCCGCGCGCAAGGTGGCCGCCGAATATCCGGATACCGCCTTCCTGATGGGGTCGTCCTTCGGTCCGGCCCAGCCGAATTTTGCTGTATTTGACAACTGGATTCATGAGCCCAGCTACCTGTCGGGCATGATCGCCGGCGCAACCACCAAGTCCAACGTGATCGGCATGGTCGGCGGCTACGCGATCCCGGAAGTCAATCGCCTGATGAACGCTTTCATGGAAGGCGCGACCTCCGTCAATCCTGACGTGAAGTTCCTCGTGACCTTCATCAACTCCTGGTACGACCCGCCCAAGGCCAAGGAATCCGCCTTTGCCATGATCGACAAGGGCGCCGACATCCTCTACGCGGAGCGCTTCGGTGTCTCCGACGCCGCCAAGGAGAAGGGTATCCTGGCGATCGGAAACGTCATCGACACCGCGGACGATTATCCCGGCACCATCCTCTCCTCCGCCCTGTGGCATATGGAGCCGACCATCGACAGGGCCATTGCGGCAGTCGCGGACGGCAGCTTCGAGCCGGCTGATTACGGCCCCTACAGCTTCATGTCCTATGGCGGCGGCAGCTTCGTCGTCGACGAGAGCCTTGCTCCGGCCGAAGCCGTCGCTGCGGCAAGGGAAAAGGAACAGGAAATCCTGGAAGGCCTGTTCCGCGTCAACGTCAACGACACCGAGCCGAAATCCACCATGTAACCGGTTGCTAGGAACCACAGCCGGCGGCCGTGTGGCCGCCGGTCCTGCCTGTCGCCGCGCGCCGCTGCCGCGGCTCCATGAACTCATTTTCGGAGGTCCGCATGACGGGATCCGCACGGGACGCCAAGGTCGTCCTGCGGCTGGAGGGGATCACCAAGCGTTTCGGCGCCCTCACAGCCAATGGCGAGGTGTCACTTGACCTGAAACAGGGCGAGATCCTCGCCCTGCTCGGCGAAAACGGCGCCGGCAAGACCACGCTGATGAACATCCTGTTCGGACACTACGTCGCCGACGAGGGCCGGGTTCTTGTTGACCGCAACGGCGGCGGGCTCTTGGAGCTTGAGCCCGGCTCGCCGCACGCGGCGCTGGAAGCCGGCATCGGCATGGTGCACCAGCATTTCGCGCTGGCCGAGAACCTGAGCGCCCTCGACAACATCCTGCTCGGAACGGAGAAACTCGCAGCGCTGACGTCGGCACACGCCCCGGCCCGCCGAAAGCTGGAGGCGCTGATGGCGCACTCCGGTCTGAACGTGCCCCTGGATGCGCGCATTTCCCGGCTTTCCGTCGGCGAAAAGCAGCGTGTGGAGATCCTGAAGGCGCTTTACCGCGATGCGCGCGTCCTTGTGCTGGACGAACCCACCGCCGTGCTGACCCCGCAGGAATCGGAAACCCTGTTCAGGACGTTGAAGACACTGGCCGAAGGCGGGCTCGGCATCATCTTCATCTCGCACAAACTTGCCGAGGTGATGGCCTCGTCCCACCGCGTCGCCGTGCTGCGGGGCGGATGCAAGGTGGCTGACCTGTCCACCGCCGAATGCAGCCAGCGCAAGCTGGCGGAGCTGATGGTCGGGCACGAAATCGTCGAGACGATCCGCACCACCGGCACGCCCGGCGGCTCCCTGTTTGTCCTGAAAGGCGTCAGCGCCGGCGAGGGACGCGACGCGCTGCATGATGTCGATCTCGATCTGAAATCAGGGGAGATCCTCGGCATTGCCGGCGTTTCGGGCAATGGCCAGACGATGCTTGCCAGGGTCATCTCGGGCCTTGAACCGCTGTCTGCCGGCACCGTCATGCTGGATGGCCGCTCACTCACCCACGCGAGCGCCCGCAAAATGATCGACAGCGGCCTCGCCCGCATTCCGGAGGACCGCCACCACGACGGTATCGTCGGTGCCATGAGCGTCTCGGAAAACCTCGCCATCGAGGCCATCCGAAAGCCGGAGAACCAGCGTTTCGGCCTGCTGCGCTTCTCCGCCATGCGCGAGCGGGCGCGAAAGCTGATCGAAGCCTACGATATCCGCTGTCAGAGCGAGGACAGCCCGGCGAGGCTGCTGTCCGGCGGCAACATCCAGAAGATCGTGCTGGCACGAACCCTCGAAACCGTCCCCAAGGTCGTGCTGGCGGCGCAGCCTTCGCGCGGGCTGGATGTCGGCGCCACCTCCGAGGTGCACAGGCGCCTTCTGGCGGCCCGCAGTCGGGGTGCCGGCGTTATCCTGATTTCAGAGGACCTTGACGAACTCATGCGCCTGTCCGATCGCATCGCGGTGATCCACCGCGGACGCCTCTCCGCCGCCGAACCGGCAGAGACGCTCGACCGCAGCGCTCTCGGCCTCCGGATGGCCGGCCACAGCGGAGAGGAAGCCGCATGATCCGTTTCGAACCAAGAGGTCCGGTCCCCGTCTCCCGGATACTCGCCGTCTCCGTAGCCGCTGCCGTTGCCGCGCTGATCCTGGCCGCCATTCCGATGGCGTTTGCCGGCCTGTCGGTGTTCGAAGCCTATGGGCTGATGATCAAGGGCGCCTTCGGCTCGTTCTTCTCCTTTACCGAAATGCTGACAAGGGCAGCGCCCCTGATCCTGACCGGCCTTGCCGCCGCGGTCGCCTTCCGGGCCAAACTCTGGAACATCGGTGCCGAAGGGCAGCTCTATGCCGGCGCGCTGGCCTCGGTGGCGGTCGGCACCGGCGCGATCTCCGGCCCCTCCTATATTCTCATACCCGCGGTCGTTCTGGCCGGGGCGCTCGCGGGCGGTCTGGTCATGCTCGGACCGACGCTGTTGAAGACGCGGCTCGGCGTCGACGAGGTCGTCACCACACTGCTGCTGAACTTCGTCATTCTCCTGTTTGTCCAGATGATGCTTGAAGGTCCCATGCAGGACCCGATGGGCATGGGCTGGCCGCAATCGGAACCCATTCTCGATGAAGCCGCCCTGCCCAAGCTCGCCGACAGGATGAGGATCCACTGGGGCCTGATCATTGCTCTCGTCGCCTCGCTCGGCACCTATTTTCTCCTGAAGCGCACGGTCTGGGGCTTCGAGGTCCGCGCCGTCGGTGAAAACGCCGCGGCCGCACGCCACGCCGGCATTCCGGTGACCGCCACCCTGGTGCGGGTCGGCCTCCTCTCCGGCGCGCTGGCCGGCCTGGCAGGCGTTGGCGAGGTGGCCGGTCTCAAGGGCTACCTGACCGCCGACATCTCGCCCGGCTTCGGCTATTTCGGTATCGTCGTCGCCATGCTGGCGGGCCTCTCGCCGATCGGCGTCGTCATTGCCGCCCTCTTCATCGCCAGCATTTTCGTCGGTGCGGATTCCATGTCCCGCGCGACCGGCGTTTCCAATTACCTGGCCAACCTGATCGTTGCGATGGCCTTGCTCTGCGTGCTGGTCTCGGGTCTTTTTCTCAGATTCAGGATCCGGTTTGTCGGCAGCCCTGCGGCAAAGGAGACATCCAGATGATCGAGATCCTCGATATCCTGCTCACCGCAAACTTCTGGGCCGCCGCCCTCAGGATTGCCACACCCTTGATCTTCGGGGTGATCGGCGCGCTTGTGTGCGAGCGCGCGGGCGTGCTCAATCTGGGCATCGAAGGTATCTTCACGGCCGGGGCCATGGCCGGCTGGATGGCGGTCTGGCTCGGCGCCGGCCTGTGGGGCGGCGTACTGGTCGCAGCGCTCGCCGGCGCCTTCTTCGGACTGATCCATGCGATCCTGACTGTCCCGCTGGGTCTCTCCCAACACGTCTCGGGCATCGGCGTGACGCTGTTTGCGACGTCGCTCAGCTACTTCATCTACCGGACCGCCTTGCCGGACGTCTCTTCCCCACCCAGGATCGAGGCCTTTCAGCCCCTCGACATCCCGGTGCTCAGCGACCTGCCTTTCATCGGTCCGGCCCTCTTCCAGCAGACGCCGCTCACCTTTCTGGCGCTGTTTCTGGTGGTCGCCACGGCCTATATGCTGTACCGGACACCGCTCGGACTTGCGATCCAGGCCGTCGGCGACAACCCGGCCGCGGTCGAATCCCAGGGCCTGTCCGTCTATGCCCTCCGCATCGGCACGGTTGTCGCCGGGTCGGCGATCATGGCGCTCGGCGGCGCCTTTCTCACCATGTCCGCCTTCGACGCCTTTTTCTTTGGCATGGTCAATGGCCGCGGCTGGATCTGTATCGCGCTTACGGTCTTCGCCTCCTGGCGGCCGGGCAAGGCCTTGATCGGCGCTCTTCTCTTCGGCGCGTTCGATGCCTTTCAGGTTCGCCTGCAAACCGAAGTTGGCACCTTCATTCCCGGTCAGGTGTTCCTGATGATGCCCTATCTGCTTTCCATTGCCGCGCTGATCGTCGTCGCCCGCCGGGCCGATTATCCAAGGGCGCTTCTGGTCCCCTATTTCCGCGGCCAACGCTGAGGCACCGCAAATGAGCTTCGATCTTCTCGTCAAGAACGCCAACCTTCCCGACGGCCGCACCGGCATCGACATCGCCTGCCAGGACGGCCGGATCGCAGCGGTGGAAGCCGGGATCACGGCAGAGGCAGGCAAAGTTGTAGAGGCAGCCGGGAAACTGGTCTCGCCGCCGTTCGTCGACAGCCACTTTCACATGGATGCCACCCTTTCGCTCGGCCTGCCGCGCATGAACACCAGCGGCACGCTGCTGGAAGGCATCGCGCTCTGGGGCGAGTTGAAGGAGATCCTGACGGTCGAGGCCGTCGTCGAGCGCGCCTTGAAATACTGCGACCTTGCCGTTTCTCAGGGCCTGCTGGCGATCCGCTCCCACGTGGATGTCTCGGACGACCGGCTGACCGGCGTCAAGGGCCTTCTGGAGGTCCGCGACCGGGTCAGGGACTATATCGACCTGCAGCTGGTTGCCTTCCCGCAGGACGGCCTCTACCGGTCGCCGAATGCCGAAAAGAACCTTCTGACGGCCCTCGACATGGGCATCGATGTTGTCGGCGGCATTCCCCATTTCGAACGCACCATGGAGGACGGGGCCCGCTCCGTCGCCCGGCTGTGCCAGATTGCGGCCGACAGGGGCCTGATGGTCGACATGCATTGCGACGAGACCGACGATCCCCTGTCGCGCCATATCGAGACCCTGGCCTGCGAGACCCAGCGGCTCGGTCTTCACGGCCGGGTTGCGGGATCGCACCTGACCTCCATGCATTCGATGGACAATTACTACGTCTCCAAGCTCCTGCCGCTGATCGCCGAGGCGCAGGTCCACGCGATCGCCAATCCCCTGATCAACATCACCCTTCAGGGCCGCCACGACAGCTATCCCAAGCGCCGCGGCCAGACCCGTGTGCCGGAACTGCGTTCCCACGGCATCAACGTTGCCTTCGGACACGACTGCGTGATGGATCCCTGGTATTCCATGGGCTCCGGCGACATGCTGGAAGTGGCCTCCATGGGGCTCCACGTCGCCCAGATGACCAGCCGGGAGGCCATCCGCTACTGCTTTGAATGCGTCACCAGCCACCCGGCAAAGGCCATGGGCCTGGAAGGGTACGGATTGGAGAAGGGCTGCAAGGCGGATTTCGTGCTGCTTCAGGCCCGTGACTCGATCGAGGCCATCCGCTTGAAGGCAACCCGCCTGGCCGTGGTCAAGAGCGGCAAGGTCATCGCCACCACCCCGGCCCGCGAAACGCAGCTTGCCTTGACAGGCCGCCCGGCCATTGTCGACCCGGCATCCTACGCTCCGCAGGAAAGGTGATCTTCAAGGCGAAGGCTTTCGGCCGGATGCGCCATTGCCGGGACGGTTCAAAGGGAAGCCGGTCGTGAAAACCGGCCTCCCGGCAATGGCGGTGGCGCATCCATGCGAATCTCGGCCTATGCACACAGACCCCACCTTGCTCGCTCAGCGCGTCTTGACTTCACCGGGCAGGCTCAGGTCACCGGACGCGACATCGAAGACGTCGACAACGCACAGCAGCGGCGCGTGCACATCCTCATTGACCCGCAAGGCCGAGGTGACGCCGTCGTAAGTCATTCCCTCGAGGACGCTCGCGTCTTCGAACACGACATTCAGCGTGATCTCCCCGCCGTCCATGACGGGCGAAAATCCGGGGCTGTCTATATAGATCGGCAGGCCCGGCCAGGTTGCGGGCATCTTCGGCGCGGCACCATCCGCTATGTCCTGAACGGCAAGCGCGCCTTCCCCGCAGCCGGCGGTCTTTGTCAGCACCACCCAATGTGAATGCCATCCGGCCCCGTCATTCGCGAGATCGCCGTCACCGTTCTCGTCAAAGAGCGGCGTGTCGTCGAAATCCGGATGGCTGGTGGCCACCAGCGCCAGAATGCCCTTGCCGCCTTCGAACCCGACGCTTTCGGGCGCGAGCGATGTCGGCCAGACATAGGAGTGGACCGGCGCACCGGCGAGCGCTCTATTGGCCGCCGGGATTGTCGCACCGGCCGTTCCCTGCAAGGTCATGTGAAAGGTCACGACACGGCCTTCCCGGTGCACATGGGCGCCGAGGATGTCGTAGTTCCGGTCGATCTCCACGTTCTCCGGCGACAGAACGGCGTCTTTCTCGTGGAGGGCCTGATGACCGTGACCGTCGTCAGCGAGCGCGGCGGCCGGCAAACCGGCAATCAGCAGAGTTCCAAGGATGGTTTTCAGCATGGGTTATCTCCCTGTTTGAGGACGCCATCTTGATAGTAGCGAGTCGAAACTATTGCAAGAATAATTTCGACTCGCTACATATCGATCATGAGCGAACTCACCGACACTGAGATCGTCCGCGATCTGATCGATCGGCTGTCACGGCTGATTGCTGCAGAGGAATGGAACGGTCCGCTGAACCCGTCGCAATTTGCCGCGCTTTCCTATCTGGCGCGGGCAAACCGGTTTTCGCGCGCCCCCTCCCATGTGGCCGATTATCTCGCCACCACACGCGGGACGGCCTCGCAGACGCTGAAGGCCCTTGCCCGCAAGGGACTGATCGCCGAAACCCGTTCGCAGGAAGACAAGCGCAGCATTCGCTACGACGTCACCGACCACGGGATCGACCTCCTGGAAGACCCGTCCGGTCTCGACAAGGTGATCGCGAGCCTGCCGGAGGATGTCACGAGCGATCTGGCGTCCAACCTGAAGACGCTGGTTCTTGCAATGCTGCAGCAGCGCGGGGGCAGATCGTTCGGCATTTGCAGCACCTGCCGACACCACGACAGCACCGGGACCGGCGGCTATTGCCGGCTTCTGGAAGTGCCGCTCGCTCCCGCCGACGGCAAGAAGATCTGCCACGAACATATTGAAGCTTGAGAGTTGAAGGCATGACCGTAAGCGCAAATATTTTGAACCTTTTTATCGGGACGCCCGAGCACCGCTGGGAAGGACGAGCTCCTTCCGCCATCGCAAGGCGCCGGGCGGACGGCCCGCAGGACGTTCTGGAAACCGGCCTTGCCGGCGACAAGCAGGCCGACCTGACGGTCCATGGCGGGCCGGAAAAGGCGCTGCACATCTATCCTTCGGAACACTATGCCCACTGGCAGGCTGAATTCCCGGAAAAGGCCCGGGCCTTCCGGCCGGGCGGCTTTGGAGAAAACATTTCCTCGGAAGGGTTTGTCGAAGAGGATCTGTGCATCGGCGACATCTTCTCGGCCGGTTCGGCCCGCATCCAGATTTCCCAGGGCCGTCAGCCCTGCTGGAAACTCAACATGCACACCGACAACCCCGGCCAGGCCGCAGCCTTTCAGAAGACGGGAAAAACCGGATGGTATTTCAGGGTCCTGGAGCCCGGCACGCTGGCGGCAGGGGACGAAATTGCCCTGATCGACCGCCCGTGCCCGGACTGGAACCTGCGCGAGGTGATCCTGGCAAGGTTCGACCCGCGCCTCGATCCGTCGGTGGCCCTTGCCCTTTCGCAGGTGGCGCAACTGGCCGAACCCTGGCGTGCCGCATTTGCCAGGAAGGCGGACCGGGACTATAGGGAAGACACATCCAGACGGCTGAAGGGCTGACACCCGCTTTCCCGCCTGCCGGTCCCGTCCGGCGCCGGATTTTCACGGCAGAACCCGCCGCCCCTTGCATCCCGCCCGCTTTTCCGCTATACGCCCGCTCGCGCCTGCACCCCTGGAGGAGGCGCTTATGGACCGATTCCGGACAACTTAAAGTCTTTCAGACACGCGGTGGTTCGCCGGTTCGCTATCATATACCCAAGGAGTTTTGCCATGGCTGCCAGCTATGAGCTGAAGGCGTCGGCACGGGACCGGGTGGGCAAGGGGGCCGCACGGGCACTGCGTCGCGAAGGCCTTCTACCTGCCGTGATCTACGGCGACAAGAAACCTGCCCTGCCGATCACCATTCCGCTGAAAGAAACCACGCTGACCCTGCACAAGGGCGGTTTCCTGACCCATATCGGTACCATCGATGTAGGCGGTGAAAAGCACCGTGTCATCGCAAAGGACTATCAGCTGCATCCGGTGCGCGATGACATCCTGCACGTTGACTTCCTGCGCGTTGCCAAGGGTTCGACCCTGACCGTCGACATTCCGGTTCACTTCCTCAACGAAGAAATCTGCCCGGGCATCAAGAAGGGTGGCGTTCTGAACATCGTTCGCCACACCGTCGAAATGACCGTCCCGGCCGACAACATTCCGGAAGCTCTGGAAATCGACCTGGCCAAAGCGCAGCCGGGCGACAGCCTGCACATTTCCGCAGTCGCGCTGCCGGCAGGCTGCCAGCCGACCATCACCGATCGCGACTTCACCATCGCAACGATCGCGGCTCCCGCCGGCGTACAGGAAGCTGAAGAGGACGAGGCAGCAGCAGTCGAAGCAGCTGAAGAGGCTGAAGACAAAGAGGACGAAGGCGAATAAGCCTGAGGCCTGCAACATTTGCGGGAGGCAGCCTGGCTGCCTTCCGCTGCAAGGCAGCCGCATTCGGCTGCTTTTTTGTTTCAAGACGGATCTTCAAAGGTGAGCCATGAAACTGATCGTCGGCCTTGGCAATCCCGGCGCCAAATATGAAGGCAACCGGCACAATATCGGCTTCATGGCCGTCGACGAGATCCATCGCCGCCATTCCGGCTTCCAGCCATGGCGCGCGCGCTTCAAGGGCCAGGTCTCAGAAGGCCTGCTCGGATCGGAGAAGGTTCTCCTTCTGAAACCGGGCACCTACATGAACGAATCCGGCCGTGCGGTCGGCGAAGCCATGCGCTTTTACAAGATAGAGCCGCAGGACATCGTTGTTCTCTACGACGAACTCGACCTGCCGCCCGGCAAGTTCCGCATGAAAAAGGGCGGCGGCCACGGCGGCCACAACGGCCTGCGGTCAATCACGGCGCATATCGGCGAGGATTACCGGCGCCTGCGCCTCGGGATCGGCCACCCGGGCGACAAGAAACTGGTCTCCAACTATGTGCTGGGCGATTTCGCCAAGGCGGACCGGGACTGGCTGGAGACGCTGCTGACGCGGATCGCCGACCACGCCGACCTGCTCGCCGAGGGCAAGGACAGCCAGTTTGCCAACAAGCTGACCCTCGCCCTGGAACCGGAAAAGGCCCAGCGCCCGGAAAAGGTACAACGCAAGGAAACGCGCGAAAGCGGCATCGACAGGCCGGCCAGGTCCGCAAAGTCCGGGGGCCAGAGCCACATTCGCCAGGCGCGGCAGCAAAAGCCCGCAAACCTGCCCAAATCCGGCCCGATGGCAGCGATGCTGAAAAAGCTGTTCGGCGGCGACCAGGGCACGGACTCCTGAAACTGACTGCTCTGGCCGCTCGGGAGCGGACCGGATCATCAGATTGGCCGCGCCTTGTGCACCCCTTCCCGAGGGCTTCTGCTGCAAAGCCTTGACCTGTCCTTTGTGCTCGGGCATGTAGCGCACCAACAGTTTCACGATACAAACCGAAAGCGAACTCCCATGGGTTTCCAGTGCGGCATCGTTGGGCTGCCGAATGTCGGCAAGTCCACGCTCTTCAATGCGCTCACCAAGACCGCAGCGGCCCAGGCTGCCAACTATCCGTTCTGCACGATCGAACCGAACACGGGCGAAGTGGCTGTTCCCGATCCGCGCCTCGATGCGGTCCGCAAGATCGCCGGATCCAGGGAAATCATCCCGACCCGGATCACCTTCGTCGATATTGCCGGTCTCGTCCGCGGCGCCTCCAAGGGCGAAGGCCTCGGCAACCAGTTTCTGGCCAACATCCGCGAAGTCGATGCCATCGTCCATGTGCTGCGCTGCTTCGAGGACGACGACATCACCCATGTCGAGGGCACGGTCGACCCCATCGCCGATGCCGAGACCGTGGAAACCGAACTCATGGTCGCCGACATGGAAAGCCTTGAGCGGCGTATCGCGCCCTTGAAGAAAAAGGCGACCGGCGGCGACAAGGAAGCCAAGGCCGTTCTGCCGATCATGGAAGCTGCCCTTGTCCTCCTCCAGGAAGGCAAGCCGGCCCGCATGCTGCCCGTGTCGGATACGGAAGAGGCAAGGCTACTGCAGGGCCTCAATCTTCTGACCGCCAAGCCGATCCTCTATGTCTGCAATGTCGATGAGGCCTCTGCGGGCGAAGGCAACGATCTGTCGCGAAAGGTTGCGGAAATGGCTGAGGCGCAAGGCGCTGCATGTGTGGTGATTTCAGCCGCCATCGAAGCCGAAATCTCCCAGCTCGACAAGGAAGAGCAGGACGAGTACCTGCAAACGATAGGCCTGGAAGAGCCGGGGCTCGACCGGCTGATCCGCGCCGGTTACGAGTTGCTCGGCCTGATCACCTATTTCACCGCAGGCCCGAAGGAAACCCGTGCCTGGACGATCACCCGTGGCACCAAGGCTCCGGCCGCCGCCGGCGTCATCCATTCGGACTTCGAGCGCGGCTTTATCCGGGCCCAGACGATCGCCTATGACGACTACACCGCCCTCGGCGGCGAAACGGCGGCCAAGGAGGCCGGCAAGGCACGCGACGAAGGCAAGGAATATATCGTCAAGGACGGCGATATCCTGCTCTTCAAATTCGCCACCTAATCTCAGCGGGGCTCGTCTTCGTCCCGGCACGCCCAGCGTTGCCGGGATCGCCTGCCCTCGAGAGCGCTTTCGGCCGCGGTCTGCACAAATCCGCCGAAACTTACGAAACGGAAGGTAAAGACTTCTCCGTTAACGTCCCCCGATCTCAGGGGGAGACGAGATGGGCGCAGGCAAGACACGGACCGGAAAAATCGTTGCAGGAACCGTCGGCAATACGCTCGAATGGTACGATTTTGCCATCTACGGATATCTGGCGCCGATCATCGCACATCAGTTTTTCCCCAACAGCGACCCGACGGTCAGTCTGATCAGCACATTCGGTGTCTTTGCCGCCGGTTTCCTGATGCGGCCGATCGGCAGCCTGCTTCTCGGTCATGTTGCCGACAGGGTCGGGCGAAGCCGGGCATTGCTTCTGTCCGTCGCGATGATGGCCATTCCGACGACATTGATGGCATTCCTGCCCAACTACGACACCATCGGCATCGCGGCGCCGATTGCGCTGACGGTCCTCCGCCTGCTCCAGGGCCTTTCCGTCGGCGGTGAATATACGGGCTCTTCCGTCTACCTTTACGAGATCGCGCCGGAAAAACGGCGCTGTTTCATCGTCTCCTGGGCGATGGTCGGCGCGGTCTTCGGCATATTGCTCGGCTCGGGCGTCGCGGCTCTGGCGACCAGTCTGCTGTCCGCCGACGACCTTGCCGTCTGGGGCTGGCGCATTCCGTTCGCCTTCGGCCTTCTGGTCGGCCTGACCGGCTTCATGATCCGCAGCGGCAACAGGGCCGACGAGTCCGACCTGCCGCCCTTGCCCAATGACCCGCTCAGCACTCCCGTCCGCGAGGTCGTCCGCAACCACAAGGTCGCGCTCCTCAGGACCATTGCCTGCAATGTCCTGAACGGCACCGGTTTCTATCTGGTCTTCGTCTATCTCGCCACCTATCTGGTCGATTACAGCAAGCTCACGGAAGGCGGAGCCCTGACGATCAACACCGGCGACATGATCGTATTCATGCTCTTGCTGCCCGCCGTCGGCTACCTGGCCGACAGGACCAGCCCCAAGGCCCTGCTCCTCATCGGCTCGGGCGGTGTTGCGCTGCTCGGCTGGCCGATGTTCTGGCTTCTCCACCACCAGGACCCCGTGATGGTGATCCTCGGCCAATTGGGCCTTGCCGTCGTGCTCGCCTTCTATCTCGCGCCGCTCATGGCGACGATGATTGCCCAGTTCCCGCGCTCGGTCAGGGTGACCGGCTATTCGATCGGCTACAACATTCCGCTGGCCCTTTTCGGCGGCACTTCGCCGCTGGTCGCGACCTACCTGATCGACGAGACCCATCTCCAGCTGGCTCCCGCCCTCTATCTGATCGCCGCCGGCATCCTGGCGTTCATCGTCATCTGGCTCATGCCGGACGGCAGGAAGATGGACGACGCGGAAACCGTCATCGCGGATCCAGCACACCCGTAACGGCAGGGCGCCCCTGCGGCGGCCGACGGTCCCCTCACCTGTCACAGCACCCTTGCCGCTTCGCGCCATGGTCACAGGCATGCTCAACGGCGGCATTCCGGCGGTCTGGAAACCGGCCCCGGTCACCGGGCGCGGCTTCGCGAAGGCAGGCTCGACAGAACGAGCGGGAACCTTGTACAACCGGGGTCCCGCCATTTCCTGGAGAGCGATGCTCATGCAGACAGTCATCCCGGCCCCGTCTCCCGCCATCCTGCCGGTTTACCGGAACCCGGCTGGCTTTCCGGTCCGCCGGGTCTATTGTGTCGGCCGCAACTACGCCGCCCATGCGGTGGAGATGGGCCACGATCCGGACAGGGACCCGCCCTTCTTCTTCCAGAAGAACCCGGACAATCTCGATCCCTCCGGCGAGTTTCCCTACCCGCCGCTCACCAGGGACGTGCATCACGAGGTGGAACTCGCTGTCATGCTCAAATCCGGCGGCGCCGATATCGCGTCGGAGGCCGCCCTGGGCCACGTCTACGGCTTTGCCGCCGCCCTCGACATGACACGCCGCGACCTTCAGGCGGAAGCAAAGAAGGCCGGACGCCCCTGGGAAGCGGGCAAGGCCTTCGAGCACTCAGCACCGATCGGCCCGATCGTGCCTGCCGGCGATTGCGGTTTTCTGAACGCGGGACGCATTGCCCTTTCCGTAAACGGCGATCTGCGCCAGGAGGGCGACCTTAATCAGATGATCTGGAAGGTTCCGGAGATCATCGCCAAGCTGTCGGAACTGTTCCACCTTGCCGCCGGCGACGTCATCCTGACCGGCACTCCGGCCGGTGTCGGCCCCGTTGAGCGGGGGGATGTTCTGGAAGCCTCGATCTCGGGTCTGCCCGGCCTGACCGTGACTGTGGTCTGACACCATATACTCTGCCCGAAATCAAATGCAGGCCTTGCCCGCACAAAGCCGCAGCCCGCGAGTTTAACTGAAACCGGAATACACTATGTCGTGGTAAGGCCTGATCCTGGCGACTTGCCTTTCTTCCAACGGAGTTCAGCAATCCGTGACTTTTGAACAGACTGCCCTCTTCCTCCTGTTCGGCGCCGTCTTCGCCCTGCTGGTCTGGGGCCGGATCCGCTTCGATCTGGTCGCGTTTGCCGCCCTGATCGTCGGAGCGATACTCGGGCTCGTCCCGTCGGATCAGGTTTTCTCGGGTTTTGGAAACTCCGCCGTCATCATCATCGCGCTGGTGCTGGTGGTCTCCAGAGGTCTGATGAATTCAGGCGTCGTGGAAATGATTGCCACGCGCCTCCTGTCGTCCTCGCGCGGCCTTTTCGGACATATCGGCCTGATGGCGGTCGTCGGCGCTGGACTATCGGGGATCATCAACAACGTCGCGGCCCTCGCCCTGCTCATGCCGCTGGACGTGGAGGCGGCGAAAAAGGCTGACCGGACACCCGGCCTGTCCCTGATGCCCCTCTCCTTCGCGACGATCCTTGGCGGAATGGTGACGCTGATCGGCACACCCCCGAACATCGTGATCTCCGCCTACCGCTCATCAGCCCTCGGCGAACCCTATTCCATGTTCGATTTTGCCCCGGTCGGCCTCGTCGTCGCCATCAGCGGCATCGCCTTCGTCACGCTGGCGGGCTGGCATCTCCTGCCCAAGCGCCTGCGGCAGATCGAGAAACCGGAAGGGATTGCGGAAAGTCTCTATCTCGCCGAACTGAAGGTCAGCCACGTCTCGGAGGACAAGCCCCTGACGGTCGGCGATCTTTATCCCACTGCGGAGGAAAAGGACGTCGCCATCATCGGCCTCATCCGCAACGGGCGCCGGGTCAGGGGCTTCGCCCGCGGCGAGCCGATCAGGAGTGGTGACTTTCTGATGGTCGAAGGCGACCCGAAGGCCATCGAGAGCTTCATGGGAACCGCCAAGCTGGATTTCACCGGCTCCGAACGCCACAAGGAAGAACTGAGCGGCCACACGCTCAGCCTGATGGAAGCGATCGTTCCCGACAATGCCCGGATCGTGGGGCAGTCCGCGCTGAACACGAGGCTCACCTTTAGCCAGGGCGTCACCCTGCTCGGCATATCCCGTCAGGGCCGCCGGATTCAGAAAAGGGTCCGGCACGAGGTGATACGCCCCGGTGACGTTCTTCTGCTGATCGGAACATCGGATCGGCTGGAGACCGCCTGCGCCTGGCTGGGCGTCCTGCCGCTGGAAGGGCGCAGGACGGAGATGATGCAGCGCAACAAGGCCTGGCTGGCGATCGGAGGCTTCATGATCGCCATCGCGGCGGCCGTGGCAGGATTGACCTACCTGCCCGTCGCTCTTGCCGCCTGCGTCGTCCTTTACGCGGCAGCAGGCCTGGTCGGCGGCGCCGAAGTCTACAACTCCATCGAATGGAAGGTCATCGTTCTGCTGGGCTCGCTCATTCCGCTCGGCATGGCCTTCGAGCAGGCCGGCAATGCGCAGCTGATTGCCGATGGCATCGTCTCCGTGACGGCCGGAGCCCCCGCATGGGTCACGCTCGCCATGCTGATGGTGGCAACGATGACCCTGTCGGACTTCCTGAACAACGTTGCGACCTGCCTGATCGCGGCTCCGATTTCCATCCAGATCGCCGAGTCCCTCGAGGTCAATGCCGATCCGTTCCTGATGGGCGTCGCCGTTGCATCGTCCTGCGCATTCCTGACGCCGATCGGGCACAAGAACAACACCATCATCATGGGGCCGGGCGGTTACCGTTTCGGCGACTACTGGCGCCTCGGGCTGCCGTTGGAACTGATCGTGCTGTCGGTCGGCATCCCCGCCATCCTGGTCGTCTGGCCGCTCTGACGGGATTTGAATTTGTTGCGCACCGTGACAAGGTGATTGTGCCAAACCGACAAAGTCAGGCTCTGGCGCCCGGAGCTGTTTTCAGCATGATGTACGTCGATCATTTCAGAAAGGGACAAGCAGATGAGCACTCCGAAACGCATCCTGTTCACGGGCGGATCCGGCAAGGCCGGCAAACACGTGGTTCCCTACCTGCTCGACCGCGGGCACCGGGTCGTCAACGTCGACCTGACGCCGCTGGACCACCCCGGCGTCGACAATCTCACCGCCGACATCACCCAGTCGGGCGAGATGTTCAACGTCATGACCAGCTACGCCAATTTCGACGAACTGGAACCGGGCAACGGCGTTCCGGCTTTTGACGCCGTGGTGCATTTCGCCGCCATTCCCCGCATTCTCATTCATCCGGACAACAAGACCTTCGCGGTGAACACGGTCGGCACCTATAATGTGATCGAGGCCGCCGTGAAGCTCGGCATCCGCAAGATCATCATCGCCTCGTCTGAAACCACCTATGGCGTCTGCTTTGCCGATGGCGTCGTCGACCCGACGGTCCTGCCGGTGGAGGAGGACTATGACGTCAATCCCATGGACAGCTACGGGCTTTCCAAGGTGGTCAACGAACAGACGGCCCGCGCTTTCCAGCGCCGCTCCGGGTTCGACATCTACGCCCTGAGGATCGGCAACGTCATGGAACCGCACGAATATGACCGCTTCCCCGACTTCTTCAAGAACCCCGCCCAGAGGCGCAGAAACATCTTCTGCTATATCGATGCGCGCGACCTCGGCCAGATCGTCGATCTATGCCTGGAGAAGGACGGGCTGGGCTATCAGGTCTTCAACGCGGGCAATGACACCAATTCCGTCGACATTCCCAACACGGAGATCCTGAAACGCTTCTTCCCGAACGTCCCGGTCAGCCGCGAGCTCGGCGAGCATGAAGCGCTGTTCTCCAACCGCAAGATCCGCGAGGTCCTGGGTTTCAAGGAGGAGCATGACTGGCGCAAATACGTGAAAATCTAGGCTCCGACGCGCACAGTTCAGAAAGCACCGGAAAAAGGGCTTTCGGCGCTGTTTTCAATTTACTTCCGCACCACCCGGAACCAGAGCGTTTCTCGATCAAATCAAAACATTTGACCGCGGCGATTTTGTTCGCTGACTAGGCGGTTTGCCAGCGGTGGTGTGACCCACCACAATGGCAGACCAACAACGCCAGAGGGCAAAATCGCCCGGCCCGTCTACGTCTGGAATCCGGTATGTTCCACCCTCGCGAAGGTGAAGAAATCCGGCCCATCGGCTTCGTTGCAACGCTTGCCCGATGCACCACATCGGACTGCGCGATACGCCTAGCCGAGTGAGCCGGATTTCCTCATCAAATGCTTTGATTTGATTTGATCGAGAAACGCTCTAACTTCTCACCTTCGCAAACATTCGGGCAGAGCGCTGCCGGGGAAGAGGAAATGCAGGTTTTGAAATCAGCCGCCATCGGCTTGGCTCTGTTGGTATCGGCAACGGCCGCGCTTGCGCAAGGCACCGGTTCGCAAGGGTATTTCCAGGTCTATAACAACACTTCGGAAAACACCGTAGTCGGCTTCTATACGAACGACGGCTCCGGCTGGAGTGACAACTGGCTTTCCGGGCCGCTCGCGCCCGGCGAATCCGTCCAGGCCGAGTTTCTCGCATCCACAGGCAACTGTGCCCAGACCCTTCAGGTCGGCTGGCTGGGAGAAAACGACGACGAAGTTCTGGACGACCCGATCGACATCGATATCTGCGAATCCAGCAACGTCTATCTGGATGACAACGAAATCTATTTCGACTGAGCGGCCCCCGGGCCTTTGCGGAAACGCGGCGCGCCCGCGTTTCCACTACGTCGAAAGCAAGTACCGAGTTTCATGTCCGATCTGTTTCACTTTGAGGATTTCGCCCCCGGCCAGTCGTTCGATCTGGGCTCCCTGACGGTGAGCCGGGAGGAAATCATCGGGTTTGCCTCCGAATTCGACCCGCAGCCCTTTCACCTGAGCGAAGAAGCAGGCAGCGCCTCCCTGCTCGGAGGGCTCGCCGCATCCGGCTGGCACACCGGTTCCCTGGTCATGCGCCTGCTTGCGACCGGGCTCCTGAACAAATCCGCCGGCCGCGGCTCTCCCGGCATGACCAGGCTGCAGTGGAAGCATCCGGTGCGTCCCGGAGACACCCTGACGGCCAGGGCGGATGTCCTGACGACCCGGGACCTGCGCTCCAGACCGGACCTCGGCATCGTCACCGTCCGCGTGACCGCCGCCAACCAGACGGGCACTGGGGTCGTCGAGTGGGAGAACCCGATCCTGTTTGCAAAAAGGGAGCCGGCGGCGTGACGGACTTTTTCGAAGATATCGGGATCGGCGATACGCTCGAGCTCGGCGAGCACACCTTCACCAAAGACGAAATCATCCGGTTTGCCGAAAAATACGATCCCCAGCCCTTTCACCTCAGCGAAGAAGAAGCCGCCAAGACCCATTTCCGGCACCTGTGCGCGTCCGGCTGGCACACGGCCTCGATCTTCATGAAACTGTGGGTCACGGCGCACCAGAAGCAGAACGAGGAAGTGTCAAGACAGGGCCGGACACCCGCCCGGCTCGGCCCCTCGCCCGGCTTTGAGGATCTCAAGTGGCTCAAGCCGGTCTATGTCGCAGACACGCTGCGGTACAAGCGCGTCGTGACCGGCAAGACCGAAAGCCGCAGCCGCCCCGACTGGGGCCTGGTGCATTCGGACATGCTGGCACATAACCAGAAGGACGAACTCGTGTTCTCCTTCAAGGGAACCGTCTTTGTCGAGCGGCGGATGAGATAGCAGGGACTGGTTCAAAACGGTTGGACCGGCTCGACCGTTAAGGTGAGCATGGCTCTCCGTGTCACCCCGGCCAATCGCCAGCGCAGAGCCGGGGCCTACTCATTTCCAGAGACGTCGGAATCGCATGCGGAGGGTCCACCTGCAAATTTCTGCCCCTTCGGCAAGCGGATCAGCGAGTAGGCCCCGAATCTCCGCTTCGCTGCGTCCGCGGTGACCGTGTGAGGTTTTGGCCGGCCGCACATCACATTCCGCGGCAACCCCGCGGCACTGGGCCGCCAAACAGAGTTTACGAGTCAGTGAACGTGCAGCCTTCGCCTGAAGTTCGAAAGAATCGAATTTGCTTACAGCGTTCGCGCGAACAGGATCTCGTCGTGAATTTCGATGCCGTAGTCGCCGCGCAGCGGAATGCCCGGTTTCAGCTCCCGTTCCTCGTCGATAACGCCCCGGCCGACCCGCTCCAGTCGGAATCCGCGGCGCTGATAGAAACGGAAAGCATCCAGATTGTCGTTGGAGGTTCGCACGATGAGACGCGGAATGTTGTTTGCGCGCGCATCGCTTACCACGGCATCAAGGAGCTGGCTTCCCACCCCGCCCCAGCGGTTGAGCGAATCCAGCGTCAGGATTTCCCATTCCTTCTCACGCTTGATCAATGTCACCAGTCCGACAAGATCATCCCCGTCAAAGGCAACATAGCCCGGCAGCCGCGATGCATCGACCATCTGGTGGTCGAGCATGATGTCCGGCCCTGTCCAGCGCTCCGTGAGCATCTGATGCACGACATCATGATCGCCGTCTTCCGTTGGGCGAATGATCACTGCCATGAAGGACCTCCCAGAACAACTTTGCCTTCGATTGGTGCCCCAGCACCTTGATCTAACGGCGGAACAGCCGCGTCTCCAGTGGACTGCGCGCCTGCCAGCGCACACGTTCCAGTTCCGGATCGATATGTTCTTCTTCCGGAAAGCCCACGCATAGATAAGCCACGAGCCGCCAGTCTGCGTCAACCTGCAGTATGCGGGCCACCGCCTCGGGATCGAGGATGGAGACCCAGCCGACACCAATGCCCTCCACCCGGGCCGCCAGCCAGAACGTGTGGATCATGCTGACGGTGGAATAGGCAAGTGTCTCCGGCATCGTGGTCCGTCCGAGCCCGTGCCCCTGCACGGGATCGTCGTCGCTGAACACGGCCAGATGGACGGGCGCTTCCTTCAGTCCCGCCAGCTTGAGCTGCCGGTAATGGGCGGCCTTGTCGTCGTCATACCGCTGCGCGGCCGCTTCGTTTTCCGCCTCGAAGGAAGAAATCACCCGCGCCCGCTTCTCCGGACCGTCAACAATGACGATCCGCCACGGCTGACTGTTGCCGACGGACGGCGCAAGATCGGCCAGGCCCAGGAGGCGTTCGAGCATGCCGGCCGGCAGCGGCTCCGTCTTGAACCGGCGCACGTCCCGGCGCCATTTCAGCAGCGTTTCAAAATCCTGCCGGAACTCCTGCGTGAACCCCGGTGTTGCGATCTCATCCCCGCCTCTTTCAGCCATGCCGATCAGTGACCCGGAAAGTCCACCAGAGTGCGGACCGGCACATTCATCGCTTCCAGCCGTTTGCTTCCGCCAAGGTCCGGCAGGTCGACGATGAAACAGGCTGCCTCGATATTGGCGCCCATGGACCGCAGGAGCCTGCAGGCGGCCTCCGCGGTTCCGCCGGTGGCGATCAGGTCATCGACCACAATGACCCTGTCACCCGGCCGGATGGCGTCCTTGTGCATTTCCATTTCATCGAGGCCGTATTCCAGCGAATAGGCGATGCGCACGGTCTCGTGCGGCAGCTTGCCTTTCTTGCGGATCGGCACAAAACCGGCGGAAAGCTGATGGGCGACAGCCCCGCCCAGGATGAAACCGCGCGCCTCGATGCCGGCAATCTGGTCGACCTTCGATCCCGCCCAAGGCTGGACCAGCGCATCGACGGTCCGTCGGAAGGCCCGTGCGTTGCCAAGAAGCGTGGTGATGTCCCTGAACAGAATACCTTCTTTCGGATAGTCCTTGATCGTCCGGATCGCGGTGATCAATTCATCCTTGATCGTCTGTTCGGTCATCGAGCTCTCTTTCTGATACAGTTCCAGCAAAGTGGAGACCGGTTTTCGCGGGAGTGAACCGCCGCAATACAAATATTCGCACCAGACCGGCATCAACAGACGCAGGAATTGCACTGCGTTTCGTCTTTCCGGCCTGTGCCCCGACCGACGCTTATAACAAGTTTGGTCCGGTGGTCGAAGCGATTTTGCGTCAAGCGCGGGCTATCTGTTGAGGACCCGGCCGGCGACCGCATCCAGCCTGGCGACAAGCTCGGGATCGCGCTTTTCGGCGGCCGTCATCATCGCGAATTCCAAGGCGGTGTCGGAGCCTGCCGGGCAGGACTGGTGTTCGCGCGGCAGATCCCGTGCGACACGGGCAACGAGCCGCTGAGCGTTCTCCGCATTGTCATGCAGAACCTTGATGATCGCCTGGATATCCACTTCGCCGTGATCCGGATGCCAGCTGTCATAGTCGGTGATCATCGCAATTGTGGCGTAGCTGATTTCCGCTTCCCGGGCGAGCTTTGCCTCCGGCATGTTGGTCATGCCGATCACGTCGCATCCCCAGGAGCGGTAGAGGCGGCTTTCGGCGAGGGAGGAGAATTGCGGACCTTCCATCACGAGATAGGTTCCGCCCCTCTTGTAGGCCAGGCTTTCGGCCTCCGCCGCCGCGGCCACGGCGTCGACCAGTTTCGGGCTGACCGGCATGGCCATGGAAACATGGGCGACGCAGCCGGTGCCGAAGAAGCTCTTCTCGCGCGAAAAGGTGCGGTCGATGAACTGATCCACCAGTACGAAAGTGCCCGGCGCCAGTTCCTCCTTCAACGAGCCGCAGGCGGAAACCGACAGAAGGTCGGTGACGCCGCAGCGCTTCATCACATCGATATTGGCGCGGTAATTGATGGTGGTCGGCGAATAGACATGGCCGCGGCCATGACGCGGCAGGAACACGATCTTGAGGCCGTCGATGGTGCCGATGCGCACCTGATCGGAAGGCGTGCCCCAGGGGCTCTCAACGGTTATCCATTCGGAATTTTCCAACCCCGGCAAATCGTAGATGCCGGAACCGCCAATGATGCCCAAGACTGCGTCTGCCATACCCGCTTCCGCCTTTTTTCGAATGAATCTGAACCGGTTATTTCAACTGATCGGCGATGGCGTCAAGGCCGGCCCTGGCGCATTTGGCCTCGGTTTCCCCGCTGCCGCCGCCGGCAACGCCAATCCCTCCCAGGAGCTCGCCCGATTGCGAGACAATCGGCAGCCCGCCCCCGATCGGAACCTCCCGCGGGATGCCGGTGGTTCCGGAAACATCGCCGCCGGTCTCGGTCTCGTCGATTTCCGAAGTCGGCATATTGAAGCTCGCCGCCGTCCATGCCTTGCGCCGCGCTGCCTCGGCCGCATGGGCGCCTGCCATGTTGTTGCGCAGGGTCACCTGCTCGACGCCGAACCGGTCGACAACGGAGGCGGCCGCCTGATGGCCGGCCTCGCTGCACACTTCCACCGCCCGAAGTGCCGCCCTAAGCGCTACCTGCAGATCCAGTACGGATACCGTGTGCACCGCAGCCGATTGCGACAGGGCGGACACGGGGAAAAGGATCACCCCGAGGAAGATCACTATGCGGCGCATCGCTTACCTCTCACGAAAAAGCCGCCGGGCACAACCGGCGGCTTTCATATTGCATTGTGTCAACGTTCAATCAATGCTCAACGTTGCGCCAGATCTTCCGCTTGGTGAAGTAGAGCAGGCCAGCGAAGACGATCAGGAAGACCATTACGCGGAACCCGATCTTCTTCCGCTCTTCCAGATGCGGCTCGGCGGCCCACATCATGAACGCCGAAACATCCCTGGCATACTGGTCGACCGTCATCGGCGTCCCGTCGGTATACTCGACCAGTTCGTCGAAGAGCGGCGGGGCCATGGCAAGGAAGTTGCCGGAGATGAACGAGTGGTTGTAGTACTGCCCGGGCGGCACTTCGATGCCTTGCGGGTCTTCCTCATAGCCGGTCAGCAGCGAGTAGATGTAGTCCGGGCCGTTTTCCTGGTACTGGGTGAAGGCGTCGAAGACGAACCACGGGAAACCGCGATGCGCCGCCCGCGCCTTTGCCAGCAGCGAGAAATCCGGCGGATAAGCGCCGCCGTTAGCGGCACGGGCCGCCTGCTCGTTCGGGAACGGAGACGGGAACTTGTCCGCGAGAATCGCCGGGCGCTCGTACATCTCACCGTCATCGTTCGGACCGTCGATGACGGTGTATTCCGAAGCGATCTGCTTTGCCTGGTCTTCGCTGAAGCTCGGGCCGCCTTCTTCGGCAAGGTTGCGGAAGGCGACCAGGCGCAGGCCGTGACAGGAAGAACAGACTTCGCGGTAGATCTTGAAGCCGCGCTGCAGCTGGCCCCGGTCGTACTGGCCGAACGGACCGGCAAACGACCATTCCTGACGATCGATATGCGGACCTTCGCCTGCCGCGAGAGCCGGGGTTGCGATGGCGAACGCCGCCACCGCTGCGAAGGAACGAACCATTTTGATCATGGTGCTCATTGTTTCAACTACTCCTGATCCGGTTCGCGTTACTTCGTGTCCGGTGCCGCAGTGGCAGCAGCCGGTTTTCCAGATCCGCCCTTCAAGACCGCTTCGGAAATCGAGGCCGGTAGCGGTCGCGGTTTTTCCAGGAAACCGAGCAGCGGCAGGATGACCAGGAAGTGGGCGAAGTAGTAGATGGTGAAGATCCGGGCGAGGATGACGTAGGTTCCCTCGGCAGGCATGGCGCCGAGATAGCCGAGCGCGATGCAGTCCAGCGCGAAGATCCAGAAGAACTGCTTGAACAGCGGCCGGTAGGTGCCCGAACGGACCTTTGAGGTGTCCAGCCAGGGCAGCACGAACAGGATCGCAATCGCGCCGAACATGGCCACGACGCCGCCCAGCTTGTCGGGAACCGCACGCAGGATCGCGTAGAACGGCAGGAAGTACCATTCCGGAACGATATGCGCCGGGGTCACCAGCGGGTTGGCTTCGATGTAGTTGTCCGGGTGGCCCATATAGTTCGGCACATAGAAGGCGAACCAGGCGAACAGGATCAGGAACACGACCATCGCGAACAGATCCTTCATCGTATAATACGGATGGAAGGGGATCGTGTCCTGCTTGGTCTTCGGCTGCACACCGGTCGGGTTGTTGTTGCCCGTCGTGTGGAAGGCCCACACATGCAGGAGTACCACGCCGAAGATCATGAACGGCAGTAGGTAGTGCAGCGAGAAGAACCTGTTCAGCGTCGGGTTATCGACCGCGAAGCCGCCCCACAGCCAGGTCTTGATGGCTTCACCGACCAGCGGGATCGCCGAGAACAGGTTGGTGATGACGGTCGCGCCCCAGAAGGACATCTGGCCCCACGGCAGGACGTAGCCCATGAAGGCGGTGCCCATCATGATGAGGAAGATGATCACGCCGAGGATCCAGGAAATCTCGCGCGGGGCCTTGTAGGACCCGTAGTAGAGACCGCGGAAAATGTGAATGTAAACGGCGATGAAGAACATCGAGGCGCCGTTCGAGTGCAGATAGCGCAGCATCCAGCCGAAGTTCACGTCGCGCATGATGTGTTCGACGCTGTCGAAGGCTGCTCCGGTGCTCGGCGTATAGTGCATGACCAGCACGACGCCCGTCAGGATCTGTGCGATCAGCACCATGAACAGGATCCCGCCGAAGGTCCACCAGTAGTTCAGGTTCTTCGGGGTCGGAAAATCAACGAAAGAGCCGCGTACGAGCGAGATGACCGGAAGGCGGCTCTCAAGCCACTTCGCCGGGGCGCTCTGCGGTACATAGACATTATGTCCAGCCATGGCTGTCTCCTAAAAAATCTTGCCGTTAGCCGATCTTGATCGTCGAGTCGCTGACAAACTCGAGCGGCGGAATCAGCAAATTCTCGGGAGCCGGGCCCTTTCGGATACGGCCGGCAGTGTCATAGTGAGAGCCGTGGCACGGGCAGAACCAGCCGCCGAAGTCACCGGCATCGCCGAGCGGCACGCAGCCAAGGTGGGTACAGATACCGACCTGAACGAGCCAGTTCTCCTTGCCTTCAACGCCGCGGTTGACGTCATCGGCCTCGGCATCAGGCGGCAGGTTGGCGTTGCGGGCCAGCGGATCCGGCAGTTGGGAAACCGGAACGGACTTGGCTTCCTCCACTTCCGTTTCGGTCCGGTTGCGGATGAAGACCGGCTTTCCGCGCCATTTGACTGTAATTGACTGCCCCTCTTCCACGGCAGACACATCCACCTCGATGGAAGCCAGAGCCAATGCGGAGGCATCCGGGTTCATCTGGTCGATGAACGGCCATGCCAGCGCGCCCACGCCAACGACGCCCATGGCGCCGGTCGCAATATAGAGGAAATCGCGGCGGTTCGGTTCCGCCTGATCCGTATGTGCCAAGGTCGCGTCCTCTCGAAACCTGTTCAACCTGTACCGAAAGCCCGTATCACGTCCGAGGACCCTTCCTGACCCGAGGAAGAAGAAGGTCGGAACCATGCCGGGCTTTTTCGGGGACCGGGTACTGCGGTAAGGCCGTACCGGTCAAGCGGCTTGTCTTTTTGCACCCTTCGAATGGCTTGTCCAGTTCAACGAGCCCATCAAAACATATATGTCGCAGGCAAATGGACCCTTGTGCCGCTTTTCTGCCCTTTTTCGGGCAAAGGACGCAAGACCGGAATCCGTATCGGATCCCGGTTCCGCTTCCGCCATGCATGAATCAGGCAGCCTGGACAGGTGTCAGGAAGCCCCCGGACTGGTGTTGCCAGAGCTGCGCGTAGAGGCCCTTCCTGTCGAGCAGCTCCTGATGGGAACCCTCTTCGATGATCTGACCCTTGTCCATGACGATCAGGCGATCCATGGCCGCGATTGTCGACAGCCTGTGCGCGATCGCAATCACGGTTTTGCCCTTCATCAGGTCGAACAGGCTCTCCTGGATAGCGTTCTCCACCTCTGAATCAAGCGCGGAAGTCGCCTCGTCCAGAGCCAGTATCGGCGCGTCCTTCAAGAGCACCCGGGCGATGGCGATGCGCTGGCGCTGGCCGCCGGACAGCTTGACTCCCCGCTCGCCCACATGCGCATCCAGTCCCTTGCGGCCCTCCAGATCCTCAAGCTCCTTCACGAAGTCCAGCGCATGGGCCTTCTCCAGGGCGGCAACCACGTCTTCGCGCGTAGCCTGGGGCTTTCCGTAGGCCACGTTGTCGAATATCGACCGGTGCAGCAGGGACGTGTCCTGGGTCACCACGCCGACATTGGCCCGGATGTCGTCCTGCGCCACGCCGGAGATCTCCTGACCGTCGATCAGGATCCTTCCGCTCTCCAGGTCATAGAAACGCAGCAGCAGGTTGACCAGCGTCGACTTGCCGGCGCCGGAGCGACCGATCAGGCCGATCTTCTCGCCGGGTCGGATTTCCAGGCTGAAGTCGTCGATCACGCCCGATTCCTTGCCATAGTGGAACTGGATGTTCTCGAAGCGGATCTCGCCCTTCGGCACGGAAAGCGTTTTTGCATCCGGGACATCTGTCACCTCCCGCTCCCGCGAAATGGTGCTGATGCCGTCCTGGACCGTGCCGATATTCTCAAACAGGCCCGCAAGCTCCCACAGGATCCAGTGCGACATCCCCTGAAGGCGCAAGACGATGGCGATGGCGATGGTCACATCGCCGATCGTCACGGTACCTGCCTGCCACAGAAGGATCGACAAACCGCCGATCGCGACCAGCAGCAGCATGTTGATGAAGACCAGCACGATATTGAGCCCGGTCACCAGCCGCATCTGCCGGAAGACCGTCCAAAGGAACCCGCTCATGGAGTTCCTTGCATAGGCCTCTTCCCGCTCGGCGTGGGAAAACAGCTTCACCGTCGTTATGTTGGTGTAGGCGTCCACCACATGGCCGGTCATCAGCGAGCGGGCATCCGCCTGCCTTTTGGAGACATCCCGCAGCTTCGGAATGAAGAAGCGGATGGTCACGAAATAGGCGCCGAGCCAGACCAGGAACGGCGAACACAGCCACAAATTGGCGTCCGCCACCACGAACACCGCCGCCGTGAAGTAGACCGAGACATAGACCAGGATATCGGCGATGCGCGAGACCACCTCGCGCACGCCCAGTGCCGTCTGCATCAGCTTGGTCGCGATCCGCCCGGCAAAATCGTTCTGGTAGAACGAAACGCTCTGGCGAAGCAGATAGCGGTGAACCCGCCAGCGAATGGACATGGGATAGTTGCCCATGAGCCCCTGATGGAAAAACAGCTGCCAGATGACCTCGATCAACGGCCGCAGGACGAGCAGTATCGCCAGCATGAACACGAGCCTCGGCCAGTTCTCGTTCAGGAACGTGGACGGATCGGAGTTTTCCAGCCAGGTGACGAGGTCGCCGAGGAACGTGAAGATATACACTTCCACAATGGCGGTCACTGCGCCGAAGAACGACACGCAGGCGAGGATCGGCCACACCGGCTTGGTGTAGTACCAGCAGAAGGCCCAGAACCCCTTGGGGGGCACATCGAGCTGCGTGTTCTCGAACGGATCAACGAGTTTCTCGAACCGGTCAAACATGATCACCTCTCAGGCCCGCTCAATCGCAGGACGGCCAGATGAACCAGGGCATCCTGACGGTCGGGCGATGGATAACGCGGGCGAATTGTACGGCCAGATGCGAACAGCAGAAGGCTGGCAATAAAGCTGGTAAAGGCCAGGGCCAGAATGAACGTGCCCCAGAACAGCGCGCGCAGTTCATCCACGAACGCTCCTGCGGACACGTACCGGCCGGCGATTTCCAGAGCTTCAATCCGGCTCAGGTTGACAACGAGAACCGGCAGGAAAAAGACGACGGCAGTCGCGGACGTGATCGCCAGAAAAAGGCCCACGGCCGCCGCAAAGCGCCGGATGCGGCCGGTGAAGCCCGGGTCGGGCTCTTTTGGCAAAGACACCTCGAAATCCGGACGGTCTGCCAGCGCAGCCAGCTCCGGCGAATATTGAACAGACATCGGATCGACTCCGAACAGGAATTATGAATCTGGTGCCGGCAGACATGCGGGGGACGCATGCAGCAGAAAGGCAACGGCTTAAGCCGGTCACCGCAAAGTCATTGAACTGGAAGAGTGACTGTGCCTCTAGCGGAGGCGGACAGTGATCCTTGCGCAACCTGCGAGGGCGGCAAATGGATGCATCATGCAGAAATCTGTCATCAAAGCCCTCCTTGGAGTTGCGCGGGCCGGGACGGCCGCTAGGGACAGGAAAAGCCAACCACCGGAGGTTGACCGGATGCCTTGGTAGCCTCTTTGGCGAATATTGAAAAGCCAAAATGCGTCAATTTGCAGCACGAAGGGTCGAACTGTTGCCGATCGGACACAGATACTGGCCGTTACCTGCCCTTACTGGCCGTCACCTGCCCTTCACACCTGCCGGTTCGCGACCCTATTCAGTGGGTCTGCAGCACGAATTCCCGCATGTGAATCTCCGCCTCCCTGGGCGAGAGCGGTTGCCCGATCACCCGGCCCTGCACCAGGCTGCAGCCCAACGCCTTCAACAGCGCCGCCTGTTCGGGCGTATCCACTCCGACCGCCGAGACCTGCAGCCCGAGGCTGCCGGCAAGGCCGACGATCGACTGAACAAGCTGTTGCTGTTTCGCGCTGTGGTTCACACCATCGATCAGCACCGGACTGATTTTGACACCGTCGGCCTTCAGATGGAGGAGTTGCCCCGCTCCGCCGTGCCCGCTTCCGAACATGTCCAGCGCAATCCGGCAGCCGATGTCCGAGAACCTGCCGAGATCCCACGCCACGCCGTCGGCATCGTCGAACCGGATGATCCTTTCATCGAGTTCGATGACGATATCTGCGGCCGGCAGATCGTTTTCCTCGCAGAGTTGGGAAATCAGCGCCGGGAAGCCGGGATCCCTGAGGCTTGCCTCCGTCAGGTTGACCGACAGGAAGACGTTGGCATCGGCGGCTTCCCGCAGGCGCTTGACTTCCGCAATGCCGGTGCGCACCGCAAACCGCTCGATCTGGGCAATACTCTTTCCGTCTTCCTGCAGGGACAGCAGCCTGACCGGATCCACCAGACCTTCTGACGGGTGAAGCCACCGTGGCAGAGCTTCGTAGCCGGCGATCTGCTGCCGCTCGAGGCTGTATTGCGGTTCAAACAGCAAGGTCAGGGCTTCGTTTTCAAGGTCCTGGTCCAATTGGGCCATGGTCATTCGCTTGTGTCGATGCGCGGCTCCGAGCGCGTCCGTGTACCAGGCAAACTGACTGCGTCCCGATTTCTTGGCGGCGTAGAGCGCCAGGTCGGCCCGGTGGATCAGTTCCGAAGAACTCGCTTTCGTGCCATCCGCCAGCACCAGCCCAACACTCCCGGCCACCTTCAGGTTCTGATGGTCCACCTTGACCGGTTTGGCCAGGCCATCGAGGATCTTCTTGCCGATGGTTTCCATTTCCTCCGGGCCGAGAGGATCGGATACCACCGCGACGAATTCATCGCCGCCGATGCGCGCCACCAGGCCCTTGTCGCCCATGACCGATTTCAGCACGTCGGCGGTGTGCCGCAGGACCGTATCGCCGGCGCAGTGGCCGTGGCTGTCATTGATATCCTTGAAATGATCAAGATCGACATGAACGATGCCAATCAGGCTCTCCGGCCCGGCTGCGGCCGAAACACGCTCCTGAAGGAATGAGGTAAGTTTCGCCCGGTTGGCGACGCCGGTAAGGTCATCGTGTTCGGCCTGATGCTTCAACCGGCTCCGCACCGCCTCCAGCTCTTTCATGTGTTCGACCTGGCTGGTGACGTCCCGGCAGATGAGGATGATCTTCGTCTCTTCTTCGGTTTTGCCCTCGACCACGGCAAAGGTGAGCTGGTTCCAGAAGAGCTCTCCATTCTTGCGTCTGTTCAGAATCAGTTCCTCGACGCCGGAACGGAATTTCGTCAGGTCGTATTTGAAATTCTCGATTTCTTCGGCAGACAGCTGGTTTTCCGAGACCAGGACGAATTCCTGCGGGCGCCGCCCGCGGACCTCTTCCGCGCTGTAGCCGGTAATGCGGGAGTAGGCGGGATTGGTCCATTCTATGCGCCCATAGATGTCCTGCATGACCAGGCCTTCGTGGGCATGTTCCACGACCAGCTTCAGGATGGCTGCGTCATTTCCGAATTCGGAAGTGTCGTTGCGGCCGGACTGTCCGCCTGCCGCCCTGCCCCGCAGATAGCCGACAGAAAGGAACGTGAGCGCGGTTCCCAGAAAGAATATCAACTGCTGCACAGGCCCCTCAGCCAGGAATTCTGTCATATTCCATCTTTTTGGCAGGAAAAAACATATGGTTACTTATAAACTCAATCCTGAAACAATTCCTAAACAAGTAAATTCGACTGAGGAATATTGGTATTTATATCAATAAGTACTTCAACGGATAGATCTTCGGTTGGTTAACCCGCCCCATCACAGAGCCAGCTGCGATCGTTTCGATCACGTCTCACCCTGGATTTCGTTCACCCGCTGCGCGCCGCAGCGCCAGAACTCTCGGCCGATGTAGCGGGTCGACTTGCCGGCTTTGTCTCGCCGCTCTGGCCGTATTGACGGCGGTGCGTCAGTTTAAGGGGATCGTAACCGCGCTCTGTCCCATAAAATTGGATGCACTGGTCGCTCCAGAGCGATCCGAAGGACGCCGGACGGGCGGCGAGCGGCAGCGTCAAAGCCCTTGGCTGATGCAACGGCATTGGGCGGCGGACTTTTCCGCCACTATGGGGTTCTTCAGGCCGCCCGAACGCTTTGCAGAAACTGGCTCACCTGCGCCTCAAGGCTGCTGGAAAGCTGGCCGAGCTCCGATGAAGCCCGGTGCATCTCGCCTGTCGCCGAGCGGCTGGTCTCCATGACACCGCTCAAGGTGCCGACATTGCTGGTGACCTGATCCGAACTTGCCCGTGCGGTCAGCGCATTGCTGCTGATTTCCTGCGTGGCCGCTGATTGCTCTTCCACGGCCTCGCGGATTTTCCCGGATATCTCGCTGATGCGGCCAATGGTTTCCGTGATCGAGCGAATCGCGGTTTCCGAAAGCTCGGCGACCTCCTGGACGGCGGCGACCTGGGCGGAAATGTCGTCCGTCGCCTTCGTGGTCTGTTCCGCCAGGACCTTGACCTCGTTGGCAACCACAGCAAAGCCGCGTCCTGCCTCCCCCGCCCTGGCCGCTTCGATGGTCGCGTTCAGGGCAAGCAGGTTGGTCTGGCTGGCGATCCGGCTGATGAGTTCGACGATCTCGCCGATTGCCCGACCGGTTTCCGACAGACGTCCGACGATTTCATCCGTCTTGCGCGCCTCCTGAACGGCGGTGCTGGCGATGTCGGTGGCCTGGTCCACATCTTCGCGCACGCGCCTCAGCGATCCGGACAGGCGGTCTGCCGAATTGGTGACGATCTCCACCGAACTGGCAGCTTCCGACGTGGCGATATGGACTTCCTGCACGGCCTGGAGCGAGGAATTCACCGCGCTGCTGAGCTCCATGGAATTGCTTTCGACACTGCCGGCTGCCTTGGTAAGAGCCGCCACCACGCCGAGGACCGATTTTTCAAAATCGTCCGCGACATCCTGCATCAGCGATTTGCGCTCTTCGCTCAAGGCCTCCTGATGCGCCAGTTCCTGGCGCGCCTGTTCCCTGGCCCGTTCGGCAAGATTGCCCCTGAACGCGATCACGGAGCGCGCAATCGCGCCGATTTCATCACTGCGCCCGGCCCCCTCGATCTCAATATCGAAATTCCCGTCCGAGAGTTTATCGAGGCCGGCCTGCAGGCGGTTGAGCGGCCGTGCGATGCCCAACGCCAGAATGATCGCAAGGCCCAGAAAAGCCAGACCGACCGGTGATACCACCAGGCCGATCGTGATCATCTGGTCCATGATGAGACCGTCGATATTGGCCGCGACATTTCCCGACAGAAACTGCTTCGCACCGTCCGCCGTGCCTATTTCCCGCATGAAAGCCTGTCGAAAGGTGTAGAAGGCGAAAGCCGTACCGGCCATCATGATGGCGGCGGCGGTCAGGACCATGGCCACAAAGCGGCCCTTGATTGATAATGTCACGAGAAAACTCCGGCAGTCATTTCAAGCCCGGCAACTGCGGGTGGGGTTTCCCGGATCATCCGCCAAGCAAACGGATCTTTAGCCTGCCGGGCGTAAAGATTCGGTAATCCGCCATGCTCGGGAAAATACTTAGGGTATGGCCACATAAATGCCGGACGCTGAAGAGAACCACCGGCAGAAGCTGCCGCGCGATCAGGCCACGGCCGTCTCCGGCTTCAGGAAACCGCCGGACTGACGTTGCCAGAGCTGCGCATAGAGGCCGTCCTCCTGCAACAGCAGCTCTTCGTGGCTTCCCTGCTGCACGATCCGGCCCTTGTCCATGACGATCAGACGGTCCATGGCGGCGATTGTCGACAGGCGGTGGGCGATGGCGATCACCGTCTTCCCGGTCATCAGCCCCTGCAGGTTCTCCTGGATCGCGGCTTCGACCTCCGAATCCAGCGCAGACGTTGCCTCGTCCAGCACCAGGATCGGCGCGTCCTTCAAGAGCACGCGCGCGATGGCGATACGCTGGCGCTGCCCGCCTGACAGCTTGACCCCGCGTTCCCCGACAAAGGCATCGAACCCGTTCCGGCCCCGCTTGTCTTCAAGCTGCTCGATGAAGTCGAGGGCGTGTGCCTTGCGCGCGGCCTCCAACAGCTCTTCTTCGCTCGCCGATGTCCGTCCATAGCGAATGTTTTCCCGGATCGACCGGTGCAGCAGGGACGGATCCTGCGTCACCATGCCGATGGAACGGCGCAGGGACGCCTGCGTGACGTCCCTCACATCCTGTCCGTCGATGAGGATACGCCCGGCCTCGACGTCGAAGAACCGCAGGAGCAGGCTCGCCAGAGTGGTTTTTCCGGCTCCCGAGGGCCCGACGAGCCCGACGCGTTCCCCCGGCTTGATCGACAGGTTCAGATGATCGATCACACCGCCCGTCTTGCCGTAGTGGAAGCGGATGTTCTCGAACTTGACGGCGCCTTCTGCGACGACCAGATCCCGGGCACCTGGCATGTCCGTCAGAACGATGGGCTTGACGATCGTCTCCATGCTGTCCTGCAGCGAACCGAAATGGCGAAACAGGCCGTTCAGCTGATTGAAGAGCCGGTTGAGGAGAATATTCAGCCGCAGGATCAGGCTGAGTGCGAAGGCGACATGGCCTGTGCTGATGCCGCCATCCTGCCAGATCTTCAGGGCCATGGCCGCAATGGCAACGATCATCACGCCGTTGATCAGGCTCATGATGATGCGGATGGTCGACAGCAGTCGGGTGAATGTCTTCAGTTTCCCGATGAAGTTGTCGAACGCCGCCCCGGCGCCGCGGCTCTCCTCCAGCGCCGACCCGAACAGCTTGACCGACTGGATGTTGGTATAGGTATCGACCAGACGGCCCGTCACCCCCGAATAGGAATTGGCGACCGCCTTGGAGGCGCTGCGCACGCGCGGAACGATGTTCCAGGCCACCACCGCGAAACAGCTCAGCCACAGAGCCACGATCGCCCCGAGCCTAAGGTCCAGATCGGCCACGAGAACCAGGGTCGTGAGCGCGTAGACGATAATGAACCAGGCAACCTGCAGCAGGTTGGACATGAAGTCGCCTGCGGAGAGGCCGGCCTGCATGACCTTTTGTGTCAGACGGCCGGCAAGGTCGTCCTGGAAATAGCCAAGGCTCTGCTTCATCACCCGCTGGTGACTCTGCCAGCGCACGAGGTTGAAGAACCCCGGAACGATCGTCTGCTCCTCGACCAGCGAAATCAGGACGAGCGTGAGCGCCCTGAGCACGAGGACGATAAACGCCATCCCCAGGAGCGTCCATGCATGATCGGCGAAGAAGGTCTCCCGGTTACCGCTGTCCAGAAGATCGACCAGCTTGCCGAGAAAATTGAAGACCGCCACTTCGATGAAGGCCGCGGCCCCGCCCAGCACGAGCATGGCGGCAAACGGCCAGCGAACCTGGCTGACGAAGTAGAGCAGAAAGGCGAAGCCGCCGCGCGGCATGTCCCGGCCGGGAGGCTCCCTGAACGGATCTATCCAGGTTTCGAACAAACGGAAAAGAGGGGACACGGGCGTCTCCATGGGGAGGGGCAGGAGCGAATCTCTCCTATCCTACCCACCTGGCGAAAAAATGGTCCAAGGGTAATTAGGCCAGGGTAAGGATAGTGCAAGCGCGTTGGCGAGCGGGTTGGTGCATCCGGGCAGGCGCATCAGTGCAACAGAGTGTTGCGGGTCTTGAGCCAAGACACAGCGCCCTCGAAAAAGGTCTTGGGGCCGCCATGGCCGTAAAAGCGCATGCCGCCATTCTCCCCCTTTGCCGCTGCATCCGCGCTCAATTTCAGCGCGGTCATCTCATCGCCCATCAGGATGTAGGTTGC
Organism: Roseibium salinum; assembly: GCF_026240905.1. Taxonomy (NCBI): domain Bacteria; kingdom Pseudomonadati; phylum Pseudomonadota; class Alphaproteobacteria; order Hyphomicrobiales; family Stappiaceae; genus Roseibium; species Roseibium salinum. The sequence goes on along the minus strand of NZ_JAPEVI010000003.1, from coordinate 4,760,619 downwards.
TATGCGCGTGATAGCGTGACCGCGTGGCGGCTTCTCGATCTTCTCCAGTAAGGCTACAAACTCCTGGAGTGTCGCATTGCGCATGAATGCCTCGAGCTGTTGGTTCGACCACTCAATTAAACGGATTGCCTCCACGTCAGGGTCTGTCGACACTTCCGGGAAGATCTTCGTGACAACGAGCGGAGCGCATACGCTGCCGAGGATTCTCCACGAAAGAGGCTGTTCATTCCACTCCTCGTGGCCCACAAGGCGCCAGAGGATAGGATCGATAGCCATCGGTTTTGCGTTAAATTGCCAACCTATACTTCCCTTGGGCGGCACATGCATCCAGCTTTCGAAGAACCATCCCTGATGCTCGCGGAACAAGACGCCTTGAATGCAGCGCCAACCTGTCCCGCGCCGATGCGTACGCAGCGATTTTTGCAAGGCGGCCCTCAGGGCGCGCCTGGCACGAGCTTCGGATGTCCTTGACGTCACGCTCACTCCCCCAAGTCCTATCGACAAAGCTTCCCGCTTTTCACACGCTACCGAGTTGAAATACCCGACATTCTGCAAGTAGCTCCCGAGTTTGTCACCGATGATAGCCGAACAGGCAGGATTGGGAAGTCGGGAACCACGTCCTTGGGTCGGACGCCGCGTTCGATCTCGAGCGCTTGCCGTCATGACAAATGCCGGGTCACCTGTTAAGCACGACCGGTCCCTGCCCGACAGCCCCCGAAGCGCCATGCCAGACATCGCCCTCTACCAGCCGGACATTCCGCAAAACACCGGCACCATTCTCCGCCTGGCAGCTTGCCTCGGCATCACCGTGCACCTGATCGAACCGGCAGGCTTTCCGATCTCGGACAGCGCGCTCAAACGGGCCGGCATGGACTATCTGGAACGCGCGGCGATGATCCGTCACACATCCTTTGCCGCCTTCGAAGCCTGGTGCCGGGAGCAGGACCGCCGGCTTATCCTCTTGACGACCAAATCCGCCGGCCCCTACACGGACTTCTCATTCCGGGCCGACGACATCCTGCTTATGGGCCGGGAGAGTTCGGGCGTACCGGAGGGCGTTCACCAACGTGCCGACGCGCGGCTGACCATTCCCATGGCCGAAGGCATGCGATCGATCAATGTTGCGGTCTGCGCGGGCATGGTACTCGGCGAAGCCTTGCGGCAAACTGCGCGATTTCCTAAGAACCTGAAATGAATTCCAATTCCGTCCGCTGATCCGTCCCAGGTACGGACACCAACCAGTCTAGGCCAATCCCATGAATGCACCTTCTCCGGAAAACCGCGGCGGTCCGATCCCGGACGGTATCGAGGACAAGAAAGTCACCGCCTCGACCTGGTTTCAGGAGCTCAGAGACCGGATCTGCAAGGCATTTGAAGACCTGGAGGACGAGATCGGATCCCTGCCAGGCCCTCTCGCCGAGCAGCCCGCCGGCCGGTTCGAGCGCACTCCGTGGGAGCGGACCGACGGCACGGGCGCCAAGGGCGGCGGCGGTGTCATGTCCCTGATGCATGGCCGCGTCTTTGAGAAAGTGGGTGTTCACATCTCGACGGTCCATGGCGAATTCTCTCCGGAATTCCGCGGCCAGATCCCTGGCGCCAGCGAGGATCCGCGCTTCTGGGCCTCCGGCATCAGCCTGATCGCCCATCCGCAAAATCCCCATGTGCCTGCCGTTCACATGAACACGCGCATGGTGGTGACCACCCGCCAGTGGTTCGGCGGAGGCGCCGATCTGACCCCGGTCCTGGACGCCCGGAGGGCGCAGGAAGACCCGGACACGCAAACCTTTCACGAGGCGATGAAGATGGCATGCGACGCCCATGACGTCGCCGACTATGCGGCCTACAAGGCCTGGTGCGACGACTATTTCTTCCTCAAGCACCGCAACGAACCTCGCGGTGTCGGCGGCATCTTCTATGACTATCTCCATAGCGGCGACTGGAGCGACGATTTTGCCTTCACCCGGGACGTCGGGCTGGCTTTCCTGAACGTCTATCCGGAGCTCGTCCGCCGGAACTTCGAAAAGACCTGGAGCGATGCGGAGCGGGAAGAACAGCTCGTCCGCCGGGGCAGATACGTGGAATACAACCTGCTCTATGACCGGGGCACGATCTTCGGCCTGAAGACCGGCGGCAACGTCGCCTCGATCCTGTCCTCCATGCCGCCTGTGGTGAAGTGGCCCTAGCGGGCGGATTTTGCTGAGCGCTTGACCGCGCAGAACCGGTCTTCAAGGACCATGCGCGCAAACTGGGAAAGCATGTCCTGGTCCAGTTTCGGCCCCATCTGCTTCATGATGCTGACGGCGACCCGGGGCGGCGCCCCGTCCTTGTAGGCGCGCCGCTCCGTCAGCGCGGCAAAGATGTCGCAGATCGTCATCAACCGAACATCCTGGGAAATCCGCTCGCCCGTCAGTCCGTCCGGATACCCCGATCCATCAAGATATTCGTGATGCTGCACCGCCATCTTCTTGATGGCGACGGACAATTCGTGTCTCGGCTTGAGGATCACGCGGCCGATGTCCGGGTGCCGATTGATGATCTCGCGCTCCTTTTCCGTAAGTTTTCCCGGCTTGTCGAGAATGGCGAGGGGAATGCGCGTCTTGCCGATGTCATGCACCAGACCGCCGGCTATCATCTCCAGACAGGCCTCCTCCGGCCAGCCCAGATGCCTGGCAAACATGCCCGCAAGACCGGCCACCATCAGCGAATGGCAGTAGGTGCCGCTGTGATGGGTGTGAACCGCGTTGAGCCAGACCGAAAGGCCGTCGAGCGACAGTGCGGTCAGCATTTCCGCTGCGCTTTCGCTCATGAGATTGACCTCGATATCCGCGCCCTCGATCGCCGAAAGCGTGAGGCTTTCCAGAAAGGCATTGCTTTTCCGGTAGGCCTCGGTGGTTTGCCTGGAAAGCCCCGGCGGCAGCGCCTTGCAGATATCGTTTCCAGTGAGCGCGCGAATCCTGGTCAAAAGGACCGCAACCGGCTCACTGCGGTCAAGCGCCTCGAACTTTCCCAAAGCCCCGGCCTGGATGAGTTCCCGGCGGTTTTTCCGGTCGAAAAGGCAGATCACCGGAATGCCGGCGACGCCTTCCCAGGCCTTCAGCGCCACCAGGCCCGCCTGCCCGGCGTCCTGCAAGTCGACAAGGGCAACCTGCGCATCTCCGACCGTTTCCCGTGACAGTCCGGCCATGGCAGCCCGGCGTGCCTTAAAGAACAACGGCAAGCTTGCTGCGGGTGAGGGGCTGGGGAGAGGCCCGTCCGAGATCAGGACAATTTCCATTCTTCGCCTTATCGGTCTCGCGGCAACGCGGCAGCTAAAAAAGCATCTTCCGTATACAACCACGAAGATGGCGCAGTTTTCCTTTAGAAACTTCTAATTGTTGTCGGCCAATTCGGCCGACAACCTCATTAAGTCCTGTTTGCTCAACGAATAGCCGCTGTCGCGCCATGCGGCTTCCAGCCGGCTCAGGAGATTGCCGAGCTCCGGTCCCCGCTCGTGGCCGGACGCGATCAGATCGGCTCCCTTGAGAGGGAATTCCGGCACGGGCTCTGTCCGCAAGGCAGACAACATGGCGGCAAACCTATCGTCGTCGCCCTGGTGCTTCTGGGCACGCATACCTGCCCAAAAAGCAAGAAGCCCGTCGATCGCCCCTTGCCGGCCGAACTCGTAAACGAGGGATGCGGGTGTCGGGAATGCCGGCGACTTCTTCAGCCGCTTCATCGCCGCCCAGGCGGCTCTCATTCTCTTGCGGTTCGCATTGGAAAGGCGGAAGCGGTCGCAGATCCGTTCCAGGTCTTCACGGACAAAGCCGGCCAGAACGACGAGCCCCAGTTCGTGATCCCGCGTTTCGGGTGCGACTTCCTCCAGGCTCCGCAAGGCTTCAAAATCGTCGATACGTGCCAGGCCGCCGGTGGCGATTTCCCACAATCCGCAATCATTCATCATGCGCAGGGCGGGCGCCGCCAGCGGAGCCCGCAACAGCCGGCGCATTTCGTGGCCGATCCGCTCGGCGGACAGTTGCCTGAGGCCGTCCCGCTGGCGCAGGCACGCTCCGAGCCCGTCCTCATTCATCTTGCCGGCGCCATAGGCTGCATAGATGCGGAAGAACCGGAGGATGCGCAGATAGTCCTCCCGGATACGCGTGTCCGGGTCTCCGATGAAGCGGACGCGGCGGGAGAGGCAGTCTTCCAGTCCGCCCAGCGGATCGTGCACGTGTCCCAGCCGGTCCGCATAGAGCGCGTTCATCGTGAAATCGCGGCGCTCGGCGTCCCGCGTCCAGTCCCTTCCGAAAACCACCCGCGCCTGACGGCCGAAGGTTTCGACATCCTCGCGCAATGTAGTGACTTCGTAGGGAACACCGCCGCTTACGACCGTCACCGTGCCATGATCGATGCCGGTGCCGATCGCCTTCAGTCCGGCTTCGGCCGCGCGCCTCATGACGTCTTCGGGCAGAGCGGTCGTGGCGATGTCGACGTCGGGAACATCGTGCCCCAACAGCGTGTTGCGCACCGCGCCGCCAACGACGCGGGCCTGGTCTCCATCCTGTTCAATCGCGGCAAACAGGGCCTGAATGCCCGCGGACCGCAACCAGTCCGCCTGCCGGATTATGTCATCTGCCTTGGCTGTCATCGCGTCATTCGAACCGGCCGGGAACAAAAACGCCGTCGCGCATCTCCGAAGGCCGGAAGTTCTTGCCCTCCGGGCTGGTGTCGGTGACCGCCATCACGACCAGGCCGGCGATGACCAGGACAAGACCGGCGAGGGTCAGCCAGGCAATCGGCCCCTTCGTCCAACTGTCGGGATGCTTGCTCCTTTTGCTGAGCCACAGCCAGATGGCGTAGCAGAAGAACGGCAGAAGGAACAAGATAATGTGAATGACAACAAAGCGCAGCATCAGCGGATAACCGTTTCATAAAAGGATCGGATGATGCCGGCCGTCACCCCCCAGATGTACCGCTCGCCGAAAGGCATGGCGTAAAAATAGCGGCGGTGGCCCTGCCATTCCCGGCTCAGTTTCTGATGGTTGGCAGGGTTCATGAGAAAATCGAGCGGGACTTCGAAAACCGCCTCGACCTCGTCCGGATTGGGACGGTAGGGTGTTGCTTCCCGGACAGCGCCGACGATCGGAACGACCCGGTAGCCCGAGCCGGTCAGATAGGTTGGCAGATTGCCCAGAAGCTCGACGCGCTCGCGAGCGAGCCCGATCTCCTCTTCCGCTTCTCTCAGAGCCGCCTCCGCAGGTCCGCTGTCGGTCGGATCGATCTTGCCGCCGGGTAAGGCGACCTGACCCGCATGGGAGGTGAGGTGCCCGGTCCGTTGGGTCAGGATGAGGTTCGGCCCCCCGTCGCGCTGCACGATACCGATCAGCACCGCGGCATCGCGCGGCGGGCCGTTCCATCTGGCATAGGGTCCGAGCTCCGGGTTGAGAGTGTGGTCGCCGGTTTCGCGCCCGCCTTGCCGCCGGCCTGCGTCGGCCAGGCGGCGCTGCAGTTGGCGGGCCCAGTCCGGACCGGCAAATGTGTCGTTCATCAGCGATACAGTCATCAAGTTCGGCCGTTCGATAGCGGATCCAGGGACAGGGGTTGCTGTCGCAAGCCCTCAGTCCTCCGCAGTCAGCAGCTCGGGCGCGACTGCAAAAAACCGTCCTGCGCTCCAGATCCCCGTTTCGGTCCTGTCCCCGTCTCCACGCTCTTCCATCAGATCGGCAAGCTGAAACATCAGCGCACGCGTAAACAGCGCTTCCAGCCTGCCTCTGACATGAACATAGGGTTTCAGGCCGCCACTGTCCGGTTCTTTTTCAAACCTCAGGGGATGATCGGGGCCGACCCTGACGAGATCACCAAGATTTGTCCGCAGCGTCAGGGCCTGATCCTCGCCCTTGCCTTCCACGGCCAGCTCCACGGCCAGGAGCGGTGCGTCTTCGACGGTGATGCCGATCTTTTCGACCGGCGTGACCAGATAGTGCCTGCCGTCCTCGTCCCTGCGCAGAACGGATGCAAACAGCTTGACGAGCGCTTCGCGGCCGATCGGCGAGCCGAGATAGAACCAGGTGCCGTCGCGGGCGATGCGGATGTCGAGATCCCCGCAAAATGGCGGATTCCACTTTTCCACCGGAGGTGGCGTCTTGTCCTTGGAATCGGCCCGGCTCATCAGGGCCCTGAGCCCTTGCGGCATCGACTTGTCCAACTTGACGGATCCGTCGGGCATCGGCCTGTTCATCTCCTGCTCGTCAGATAATGACACCCGGATTTTTAGCAATTCCGGGCCTCGCGTGTTTGTCACACTCCAGGATCCGACAACTTCAGGCCGGTCCTTATCCCCAAGCCGTGGCAAGAAACTTGGAGCTTTCCACTGTATGGCGCACAATTACGCCTTATCTACTAATTCATATGGTGTCAGACTGCCAGAGTCGCAGCAACAGTCGCAGCAACTCGAACCGAGAAATATACAATCCGGGCAGCACCGGCGGCCGGGACAATAAATTACGGGAAAGGTGATTCATGAGCGTTGTTTCTCCCTCTAGCCCTTCCGACGAAGATCTCGCTGCCGTGGCAGAGCAGGCAGAACGGGCGGTCAATCGTATCGGCGATGCCAAGGCCGACATTGCCCGGATCATCTTCGGGCAGGAAGCCGTGGTCGAACAGACCCTCGTCACCATTCTCTCCGGCGGCCACGGGCTTCTGGTCGGGGTTCCCGGCCTTGCCAAGACCAAGCTGGTGGAAACGCTCGGCACGGTGCTCGGGCTTGACGCACGCCGCATCCAGTTCACACCGGACCTGATGCCGTCCGATATTCTGGGGGCGGAGGTGATGGAGCAAAGCGTCGAGGGCAGCCGCTCCTTCCGTTTCATTCCGGGACCGGTCTTTTCCCAGCTCCTGATGGCCGACGAAATCAACCGCGCCAGCCCGCGCACGCAGTCGGCGCTGCTTCAGGCCATGCAGGAATATCACGTCACCGTTGCCGGGCATCCTCACGACCTGCCGCGCCCGTTCCACGTGCTGGCCACGCAGAACCCCCTCGAGCAGGAAGGCACCTATCCGCTACCCGAAGCCCAGCTCGACCGCTTCCTGATGCAGATCGATGTTCATTATCCCGATCTGGAAGCCGAACGCCGGATCCTCCTGGAAACAACCGGTGCCGATCAGGCCAGGGCGCGGGTCGCCATATCCGCGGAGGAGCTGATGGAGTACCAGCAGCTCGTGCGCCGCATGCCCGTCGGCGAGTCCGTCGTGGAGGCGATCCTGAATCTCGTGCGCTCGGCACGGCCGGATCCGGATGCGCCGCCTTCCGACGTCACCAGGCTGATCGCCTGGGGCCCGGGACCGCGCGCCAGCCAGGCGCTGATGCTGACCGTGCGCGCCCGCGCGCTGGTCGACGGCCGGCTGGCGCCTTCCATTGACGACGTGCTGGCGCTTGCCGAACCGGTCCTGCAGCATCGTATGGCGCTGACATTTGCCGCCCGGGCGGACGGCCACACGGTACAGAATGTCATCCGCAAGGTGAAAGAAGCGCTCGCCTGATCCAACCCTTCCAGGAGCCACACAGGATGGACCCCAGCAACAAGACGGCAGGCATCGACGAGAGCACGTGGCCGAACGTGATCGGCGAGGCGCGCTCGGTCGCCGATGCCCTGCCTGATCTGCTGGTTGAAGCCAGCCACGTGGCCAGCTCCGTCATTGCCGGCTGGCATGGCCGCCGCCGGGCAGGCCCCGGGGAAAGCTTCTGGCAGTTCAGGCCGTTCAACGTCGGCGAACCGGCAAAACGCATCGACTGGCGACGGTCCGCCCGGGACGACCACCTCTACGTCCGCGAGCGGGAATGGGAAGCCGCGCACACGGTCTGGCTCTGGGCGGATCTGTCACCGTCCATGGTGTTCCGCTCACGCCTGTCGGAAGCCAACAAACGCGACCGGGCTATCGTCCTGATGCTGGCCATGGCGGACATGCTTGCCGAAACCGGCGAGCGTATCGGCCTTCCGGGCCTCACGCGGCCGTTCTCCGACCGGCGCGCGGCCGAAAAGCTGGCGGACGCCCTGGCGCATCTGTCCAAGCCGCTCGCCTTTCCCGACACGACGTCGGTCAAGCGCTTTGCCGATGTGGTCCTGATCTCCGATTTTCTCGACCCCATCGATGAAATCGCCGCCTGGATCGCCCGCGTCGCCGGGACGGGAGCCCGCGGGCATCTGGTTCAGGTCATGGACCCGATCGAGGAAACCTTCCCCTTTGGCGGGCGCATCGAATTCACCGATCCGGAAAAAGGCATCCGCCTGACCACCGGCCGGGCGGAAAACTGGCGTCAGGAGTACCAGAACAAGCTGGAAGCCCACCGCGAGGAGATCAGGAGCATGACCCGGCGGGCGGGATGGACCTATGTTCTCCACCACACCGACCGGCCGGCGGCGGAACCCTTGCTGGTCTTGCACAGCGCGCTTTCCGGCACCCTGGACATGATGCACAGAGGAGGCGTCTGACCCATGCTTCCGCTGACCTTTACCGCGCCCTGGATACTGGCCGCACTCGCCCTTCTGCCGGTCATATGGTGGCTGCTGCGTCTGACCCCGCCGCGCCCGCGCAGCGTTCAATTTCCGCCGACGCGCCTGCTGCTCGACATCGACCAGCACGAGGAAACGCCGCAGCGCAGTCCCTGGTGGCTGACGCTGCTGCGCCTCCTCCTGGCCGCCCTGCTGATCATCGCTCTGGCCGGTCCTGTCTGGCGCACCGCCGACCCCGTCCAAACAGGCGATGGCGTCCTTTGGCTGATCGTCGACAACGGCTGGACCTCCGCCAGGGACTGGGAGGCGCAGAAAGGTGCGGCCGAACAGATCCTCACCACCGCCGAACAGGCGGGCCAGCCCGTCCTTTTTGCGGCGACCGCCGAAGGTCCCGGCCAGAACATGACGCCGGAATCGGCGGCTGTTGCGCTTGAAAAACTGCGCGCGCTCGAACCCCGTCCCTATCCCCCACCCCGCGCCGAACTGAGCGCCGGCCTGGCCGAAGCGGCAGCTTCAGCGCCGCCCGGCGCCATTGTCTGGCTGTCGGACAACACCGGCACCGCGGACAGCTTCACGGCCGATCTCGACCGGATCGCCGGCGATGCCCCGGTCACGGTGATGACCGGCCTTGAAACACCCATGGGCTTGAAGGATCTGGCGAACGATGCCGAAGCGCTTTCGCTCACCGTCGTCAGGCACCCGGCGCGCAACGCCAGTACCGCAACCGTACAGGCCCTCGACCTGAAGGGTCTCGTCCTTGGCGAAGTCCAGAGCCGCTTCGCTGCCGGCGAAACCGAGACGGCGGTCCGCTTCGAATTGCCGACCGAGTTGCGCAACGACATCGCGCGCGTCGAAATATCGGGCGAAGCCGCGGCCGGCGCCGTGCAACTGGTCGACGACAGCTGGCGGCGCCGCACGGTGGGCCTGATTTCCGGCCAGTCCGGCGACCTGGATCAGCCCCTTCTCTCGCCCATCTACTATCTGGAGCGGGCCCTGGCGCCGTTCTCCGACATCCGCCAGCCGCGCGAGGCCGACATCGCCCGCGCCGTTCCTTCGCTCATCGACCAGGGCATCTCCGTTCTGGTGCTCGCCGATGTCGGCCGGTTGCCGGACACCACGGTCGAGACCCTGCGTGAATGGGTGCAAAACGGCGGCACGCTCGTCCGGTTTGCCGGCCCCAGGACCGCCGGCGGCAGCGACGAACTGATACCGGTGACCCTCAGGGACGGCGACCGGTCCTTCGGCGGCTCGCTGACATGGAAGCAACCCCAGCAATTGGCCGACTTTCCGAAAAATTCGCCCTTCTCCGGCCTGAAGACACACGACGAGGTGACCGTCACACGGCAGGTTCTGGCCGAACCCACGGCAGACCTGCCCGACCGGACCTGGGCGATGCTGGAAGACGGCACGCCGCTCGTCACTGCCGATACGCTGGGTGCCGGAAACATGGTTCTTTTCCATGTCACGGCGGACTCCACCTGGTCCAACCTGCCGCTCTCCGGCGTTTTCCTGAACATGCTGCGCCGGATCCTGGCGGTCTCCAATGTCGCGGCCGCGTCTGAGACGCCGGACGACAGCACGCCGTCCCAGAGCGTCCTGCCGCCCCTGCGCCTGCTTGACGGCTATGGCCGTTTTCAGTCGCCGCCGGTCGAGGTCACGCCAGTCAACGCGGCCGTGTTCCGCGACGCAGCCGCCAGCCGCAGGACGCCGCCCGGCCTTTACGGCACGGAGGACGGCTTCCGCGCCCTGAACCTGATGCAGAGGGAGGACGAGCTGTTGCCGCTCGACCTGTCGCCACTTGGCGGCGATGCCGTTGAAACCGCTTATCCGGAATCCGATCCGTTCGATCTGCGTTCCGTGTTTTTCACGCTCGCATTCCTGTTGCTGGTCCTCGACGCGATCGCCGTGTTCCTGCTGGCCGGCGGGCTGAGCCGCGTCCGCCTGCGCACAAGGACCGCCGGCATCGCCGTTGCACTCGCCCTCGGCACCACCGCCCTGGCCGTCTCCGGCCCGGACGCTGCCCGCGCCCAGTCGGATTCCGGCGACCTCAGGGCTCTGGAATCGACCCTAGAGACCCGGCTGGCCTACGTGATTACCGGCAACCCGGAAATCGACGACACCAGCGCCGCCGGTCTTGCGGGCCTCTCCCGCTTTCTGGCCGAACGCACGGCCCTGGAGCCGGGAGATCCGATCGCAATCGATATCGCCCGGGACGAACTGTCATTCTATTCCCTGCTCTATTGGCCGATCGATCCGGCGGTCGACAAGCCGGACGGGCGCACTATTGCCCGCATCGACACGTTCATGCGCAACGGCGGCACGATCCTGTTCGATACGCGCGACCACATCAACACGGCGGCCAATGGTTTCTCAACCACGCCGGCGACCCTGAAACTGCGGGAAATCCTGGAGGACCTGGACGTTCCGCCCCTGGAACCGGTTCCGCCCGACCATGTGCTGACAAAGGCATTCTATCTTCTGGAAACCTTCCCGGGCCGCTATTCGACCAGTCCCTTGTGGGTTGAAAGCCTCGAGGAGATTTCCGCGCGCGGCGACCGTCCGGTGCGGGCGGGCGACGGAGTATCGCCGCTCCTGATCACCGGAAACGACTTTGCGGCGGCCTGGGCGATCGCCCCGTCGGGTGACTTCATGTATCCGACCGTGCCCAACGATCGCTCGCAACGCGATTACGCCTTCCGCTCGGGCGTCAACATCGTCATGTACAGCCTGACCGGCAACTACAAGGCCGATCAGGTGCACATTCCCGCCTTGCTCGAACGGCTCGGACAATAGGAACGCAGATGGTCTGGTCTCTCTCCTTTGCCCCGTTGCTTCCTCTCTGGGCGCTCTACACCGGCCTCGGCATCGCCCTGGTGCTGTCGATCCTTGCCGCATTTCTCAGTTTGCGCGGCTGGCTGCTGAGAGCCCTCAGCATGGCTCTCCTGCTTCTGGCACTGGCCAATCCGGCCGTCGAGCGGGAAGACCGCGAACCGTTGTCGAGCATCGTCGCCCTTGTCGTCGACAAGAGCCAGAGCCAGCGCCTGCGCGACCGCGAGGCGACAACGGACCAGACCGCCGAGGCCATACAGGAGCGGATCGAGGCGCTGGAAGGCTTCGAGGTGCGGGTCATGGAAGGACGCAACACCGGATCCGGCGATGGAACGGAGCTCTTTCAGACCCTTACGAATGGCCTTGCGGACGTGCCGCCGGAGCGGGTCGGTGGGGCGATCATCATCAGCGATGGCCAGATTCACGACACGCCGAACAATGCGGGATCCCTCGGCTTCGACGCGCCGGTCCACGGACTGATTACAGGAACCGCCGACGAGCGCGACCGCCGCATCGTTCTGGACAAGGCACCGAGATTCGGCCTCGTCGGATCCGAACAGACCGTCAGCCTGACCGTCGTCGACCAGGGCCGGGCAACCGGCCCGGGCGACCAGGTGCGCCTCACCGTCAAACGCGACGGGAACGTGGTCACCGAACGGACCGCACGCACGGGCGAGAAGATCGACATTCCAGTGGAAATCAACCATGGCGGCGACAATATCTTCGAATTCGAGGCCGAGCCTCTCCAGGACGAGTTGACCACCCTCAACAACCGGGCCGTGGTCACGATCGACGGCATCCGCGAAAATCTTCGCGTTCTTCTGGTCTCCGGCTCGCCCCACGCGGGCGAGCGCACGTGGCGCAATCTCCTCAAGTCCGATGCCTCGGTCGACCTGGTGCATTTCACCATCCTGCGCCCGCCCGAGAAGCAGGACGGCACGCCGATCAACGAGTTGTCGCTGATCGCCTTTCCGACGCGGGAATTGTTCTCGGTCAAGATCGACCAGTTCGACCTGATCATCTTCGACCGCTATGTGCGGCGCGGCGTTCTGCCGATGCTCTATTTCGACAACATCGCCCGCTATGTGCGCGAGGGCGGCGCCGTTCTGCTTGCCGGCGGACCGGATTACGCGGAAAGCGGCAGCCTCTACCGCACGCCGCTCGCGCCCATCCTGCCGGCGCGGCCGACCGGCACCGTCCTGGAACAGCCTTATCATGCAAGGCTTGCCGAACTTGGCGAGCGGCATCCGGTGACCAGAGGCCTGCCGGGGGCGGAACAGGACCCGCCCGCCTGGAGCCGCTGGTTCCGCCTGGTCGATACCGAACTGGATGCGGGCCAGACCTTGATGTCCGGCCCGAGCGACGCGCCGCTTCTGGTCCTGAACCGGGAGGGCGAAGGCCGGGTGGCCATGCTGCTGTCCGACCACGTGTGGCTCTGGGCGCGCGGATATGAAGGCGGCGGACCGCATGTTCCGCTGTTGCGCCGCCTCGCCCACTGGCTGATGCAGGAGCCGGATCTGGAGGAAGAGGCGCTGAACGTGTCGCTGCGTGGCACGGACCTTGTCATCGAGCGCCAGACCCTTGGCGACAGCGTCGGCGACATCACCGTTGTCGCACCCACAGGCGACCGCAGGCAGGTCCCCGTGAAGGAAGAGGAGCCGGGCCTGTGGCGCGGCAGCCTGAAGCCCAATGAAACGGGTCTTTACTCCGTCACCGACGGCGAAATGAACGCGCTCATTCACGTCGGTCCGCAAAACCCGCGGGAATACACCGACGTGCTGTCCACCACGGAAGTGCTGAGCCCGATCAGTGAAGCCACCGGCGCTTCGTCGCGGCGCTTGAGAGACGTGGGCGGCGACCTCAGCCTGCCGCGCGTCGTGTCCATGCGCCAGTCGGCGAGCTATGCCGGCAACGGCTGGATCGGTCTCAAGGAGACCGGTGCAAGCGTTCTGAACGGCGTCGACCGCTATCCGCTGATAATCGGCTTCCTGGGCCTCGCCCTGCTGCTCGGCGCCCTGTCCCTGACCTGGTACCGCGAGGGGCGTTAACGCCCCGTCAGGACGGCTCTAGGTCCTGGTCAGGAATTAAGAATTACCTGATCAGAACCTAGGACTCGTGCATCCAACCCGGATGCACGGCACCGCTCGGCATGTCGCCCCCGTCAAGCAGTGCAATCAACAGGCGGGCGGGGTCGACCGGTCCCGGCAGGGTAATCCGGCCGAACGGCACCTGCGTGAAGCCGAAGGGGCTGTAATAGGGCGCATCGCCGACGAGCAGCACGACCTTGTCGCCGGCCCCGGCAGCGGCGTCCATGGCCGTGCGCATCAGGGCCTTGCCGAGCCCCCGGTTCTTGAAATCCGGAGAGACGGTCAGCGGCCCCAGCAGCAGGGCTACGGTTTCCCCGATCGTGATCGGTGTCAGACGGATGGACCCGGCAACACGGGAGCCCGCAACGCCGACAAAGGAAAGATCCGGCCGGTGCGGCACACCTTCCCGGATGCGGAAGGCCGTGCGGGCGAACCTTCCCGGTCCGAAGGCTTCGGCCTGGAGGTCTTCGATTGCAGTCGTGTCGGAGGCGTCTTCCGGCCGGATGACCCAGGTGGTCTGTTTCATGTGGCTTTTCCCAGCAAGCAGTCTTGTAACAAGCGCGCCTGCCTCCAGCCCAGATGAAATAAATCGGGAAACTCCGGGATCAGGTCAGCCGCGACGGTGCGAACGAGAGGCTTCTCGTCGGCTGGTTCGTCGTCGGAGCATCAGACCTGCGGTCATTGATCCCAGTCTCGTCAGTGATGCCGCATGCGTTTTCGCTCAGCGGCGGATCTTTTGTGAAGAAAAGCGGTTACCACCAACGGGCGGACCGGTCCAGCGCTTTTTGCAATGCTGACCCGCATGTCCATTGTTCACGCGTGCGAAACACAGCATTCAGTTGATTGATTTTCCCGGCCCGGACACAACCTGAGAGGAGAGAAACGAGAGGAGCACGCTATGGGATTGCTGGTTGACGGCGTCTGGAAGGACCAGGGATACGACACGAAGTCTACCGGGGGGCGGTTTGTCCGCAAGGATTCCACCTTCCGGAACTGGATCACCGCCGACGGCTCCGCCGGACCGAGCGGCAAGGGCGGCTTCAAGGCTGAAGCAGGCCGTTACCATCTGTTCGTCTCCTACGCCTGTCCGTGGGCACACCGCACGCTGATCTTTCGCAAGCTGAAAGGTCTGGAAGACCTCATCTCCGTTTCCGCAGCCCGGCCGCTCATGCTGGAAAACGGCTGGGAGTTTCCCGAAACGGGTCCTGTCGCAGACGCAGACTATGCCTGGCACATCTATGTGAAGGCCGACCCGCAATTTACCGGCCGCGCGACCGTGCCGATCCTCTGGGACAAACATCACAACACGATCGTCAGCAACGAATCCGCCGAGATCATCCGCATGTTCAATTCGGCCTTCGACGGCCTGACCGGCTCGACGCTGGACTTCTATCCGAAGGACTTGCGTCCGGAGATCGACGCGATCAACGAGCGGGTCTATCACACGGTCAACAACGGTGTTTACAAGGCGGGCTTTGCCACCGCCCAGGACGCCCATGAGGAGGCCGTCACCGCCCTGTTCGACACACTGGACTTCCTGGAAGACCGGCTCTCGCAGCAGCGCTATCTCGCTGGAGACCGGCTGACGGAAGCCGATTGGCGCCTGTGCACCACGTTGCTGCGCTTCGACGCGGTCTATGTCGGCCATTTCAAATGCAACATCCGCCGGATCGCGGACTATCCGAACCTGTCGAACTACCTGCGCGAGCTCTACCAGGTTCCGGGCGTTGCCGACACGCTCGACATGGAGACGATCAAGAACCACTATTACGGCTCGCACGAGTCCATCAATCCGCACCGCATCGTCCCGGTCGGCCCGGTCCTCGACTTCACGAGCCCGCATAACCGGGACCGGCTGAAAGCAGCGGCCTGACGCCTTTTCCTGTGCCGGCGCTCACCATCTGCCGCCGGTTGAAAAATCACCAGACCGGAATTCCCTCAGCCGCCGCTGCGTCGCGGGGCTGAGACCGTCCGGCAGTTGCTTCAGCGGAAAGAACGCGGCTTCGACAATTTCCGTGTTCGGCCGCAGGAAGGTCTCGGTCCCGGACCACAGGTGAATGTGGAACAGCCCGACATGGTCCCGTCCCGTTGCGTCCTCGTTGAGGTAGATGTTGAGCAGGGCCGGCTTGCAGTCCGCGGCGATGCCGACCTCCTCGAAGACCTCCCGGCAGGCGGCCTCCTCGAGCGTCTCTCCCCTGTCCACGCCGCCGCCCGGCAAATACCAGCCCGGAATATAGCTGTGGCGGACCAGCAGAACGCGCTCGTGCTCATCGGCAATGATGACCCTGACGCCAAGGGTGTAGGGATTGCGGAACAGCCCGGCTCCCTGGATCAGGCGCCGCGTCCATCCTTGCGGCAGAATTGAGAGAATCTTCAGCATTTTTCCCAAGATACCGGATCAAATCATGAACCAGGAATTAATCGACCCATGCGGCCACTGCAGGGCAGCCAAGTCAGAATAACGCTGCTCGACGGAACGGCGAATGCCTATATATCGGGCAAGATGACAAATTTGAAGGCAGCCTCCCCTGCCTGACTCACACGTTAAGGAAGAACCGATGTTCAACTCCCTGTTCGCCAAGCGCCGCCAGAACCGCTTCCACTGGAAGCCGTCCGTCGATCTCAGCAATCCGCGGATTGCTGCGTCCCTGTCCACCTTCCCGACCAACTAAGGTCGCCTTTCTGCTGTCTCCCCCGGACAGCAGAGAGATCCAACGGAGAAGCCCGATGTTCGGATTCGTAAATGTCGTAGAAGCGGCGCTGCGCGAAACCACCCGCACCGCGGACACCAGCCTGGCAAAGCCCCGCAAGCCGGTTCCGGCTGAGACCAAACCGGTCAAGTCGGCGTCCTGATCGGCGGCAAATCGTTGTTTCATATAGAGCGCCGCGTCATTTTTCCTTGACGTGGCGCTCTATGCTTTGAAGATGCGCTTCCATGTTCAAGCTCGCGCATCTCTCGGATCCTCACCTCGGTCCCCTGCCGGATCCAAACCTTCTGCAACTGTTTTCAAAGCGCATTCTCGGCTACCTCAACTGGCGGCGCAATCGCTCCAGGTTCATGGGCGGGAATTACCTTGAACAGCTGGTCGAGGACATGAAGGCGAGAGAGCCGGATCATATCGCGGTGACCGGCGACCTGGTCAATATCGCGCTCCCGCTCGAAATCAGCGGCGCCAGGACCTGGCTTGAGGATATCGGCGATCCGCACAACGTCTCCGTCGTTCCCGGCAATCACGATGCCTATGTGCCCGGGGCCATCAGGAAAGCCCGTGGCGCCTGGTGGCCCTACATGTCCGGTGACGATGCCGAGGAGGCCCCTGCCAGGGAAACGAAGCACGAAGCGACGTTCCCCTATGTCCGCAGGCGCGACGGCGTTGCCCTGGTCGGAGTGACCACGGGGCGCGCCAGTGGTCCCTGGTTTGCGACTGGGCGGGTCGGCAGCAAGCAGAGCCGGCGCCTGATAAAGATACTCGAGGGCCTGGGCGAGGAAGGCCTCTTCCGGGTCGTCATGCTTCACCACCCCCTTTCCGGCAAGCAACGCGCTGGCACAAGCGGCTTTCGGATGCCTCAAGAGTGCGCGCCGTGGTCAAGCGCGCGGGCGCGGAACTGGTTCTGCACGGGCACACGCATATCGAAAGCTATGAGACGATCGAGGGGCCGGCCGGCCCGGTCCCGGTCGTCGGCGTGCCCTCGGCGACCAGCGCGCCCGGAGGCAGCAAACCCGCCGCCCGCTACAATTTCTTCCGGATCGAAAAGAACGGTTCCGGCTGGACCTGCCACATGGAGGAACACGGCTTCGACGAACCGAACGAACCGGTCACGCTCCTGGCATCGCGGCAGGTGGAAATTCCGAACGGTGGCTGAGAAACAAAGTTCGATATTACCCAATTCCATGGCGCAAAAAGATGGTCAAACAGATCACTGTGACAGCTTTGTTTTTCCTGTTTGCAATCGAAGCTTTCGCAAACATATTTCCGATGGATGAAAAGTCTCAGAAACACCTGTCCCTGTTTTACTTCACTGACCGCTATATATTTGACGACACATTCAGGGAATGCGCGTTTTCTTGGCCGTCGGAACCGCCGGACAGGCAGTGTGCGCATTATTTCCAGGAGGCACGCGTCAATTTGGAAGGTTGGGGTATAGACTACGATCGCCGCATTGAGCAGATGATCCACGTTTACGTAGCGATCTCCAGTTCACTTCCTGGCCACTGCCTGGCCAAGTATAAGCAGAACAAAGAAATGTGCCTAATAGAGTACAAGACTGAAAAAGAAAAATTCGTGAAGGAAATAAACAGCGGCAACTGAAGGGAAACTCCCCGCGATCCACAGTATTAATAACCACGAGATCGTTTGAGCAAATGCGAGAATTGCGTCCCGATCATCAGGATCAGGTAAATCCGATAATTGCGGACAATCGACTGACATCTGACTCCATTAGGTAGCGCAGAAGCCAAGTCGATCGTTAAAACGGATTGGCGAACCAGGCAAAGGCGATCAGGCCGACGACGCCGGCGGCGATGCCGACACCGAAGGCACCTGCAACGGCCAGCCACGGCGTCCGGCTTTCCTTGACGCGGACCACCTTGGAGTCCTGCGCAACCTGGCGCAGGCGGTTGTTGAGCCAGTCGCCTTCCAGCGCCTTTTCGCGCTCCAGGACCCGTTCGGCGATGTATTCGGTGAGGCAGTCCGCCATATCGTCGATATTGGCGGTTTCCAGGATGACCACACGGCCGAGGCGGGTATCCTTGAGGAACCGGTACGTCCTGCGGTCGCCGCCGACGGCGACGTGACTGGTTGCATCGATCCACAGGCGCGGTGTCGAGCCGGAGACGATCTGCAGCGAGAACTGGTCATCGTCTTCGGGGATCTCCTTGAAGACGTCCTTCAGTTCGTCTGCAAGCATGTCCAGACGGGCGCGCTCGGTTTCCTGCAGTTCGACAACCACATCCGAGCGCTCAACCTCACCCAGCTGAACCTTGCGGATCGCATCGCGCAAGGAGCGCATGCGCGTATGTGGAACAACGTTATCCTGCATTTCAGACATGAGGTGCCTGACTCCGTTTTATGCCTTTGGTCAATAGAGTCTTAACCGACTCTCCTTGGCGAGAAACGGGCAAGAGACCCATTTGTGCCCTGTTTCCACTGGCATTGATCCAATCATGGTTAACGCAGCTTAGGAGATTTTTAACCGTGAAGCCAGTGACACCGGCTCTGGCCGGGAGCCTAATCATGGTTTATTCAGAGACAAATCGCGGATTTTCGGGAGATTTCGACATGAATGTCGACGGGAAGAAGTATCGCACGATCTGGCTTGCGGCCGACGGCGCGTCTGTCGAGATCATCGACCAGACCAAGTTTCCGTATGCGTTCGAGATCGCAAAGCTGCACACGATGGAAGATGCCGCGCATGCGATTCGCGTGATGCAGGTGCGCGGAGCCCCGCTGATCGGGGCAACCGCCGCCTATGGCGTCGCCTTGGCAATGCGCGCCGATCCTTCTGATGCCTCTCTCGATGCGGCCTGCTCGGCCCTGCTGCAGACCCGGCCAACCGCCGTGAACCTCTACTGGGCGCTGGACCGCGCCCGCAAGACACTCATCCAGGTCGCGCCGGAAGGCCGGGCGGACGCGGCCTTCGTGCTGGCCAACGATATCTGCGACGAAGACATCGCGATCAATATGGCCATCGGCATGCACGGCATGGACATCATCACCGCGATCGCGCGCACCAAGCGCGAGGGCGAGCCGGTGAACATTCTCACCCACTGCAATGCCGGCTGGCTGGCAACGGTCGACTGGGGCACGGCGACCGCGCCGGTCTACATGGCGCACGACAGCGGCATTCAGGTCCATGTCTGGGTGGACGAAACCCGGCCGCGCAACCAGGGGGCCTTCCTGACGGCCTGGGAACTGGGGCACCACGGCGTGCCGCACACCGTGATCGCCGACAATGCCGGCGGCCATCTGATGCAGCATGGCGAGGTGGACATGGTGATCACCGGTACGGACCGCACGACGGCAACCGGCGATGTCTGCAACAAGATCGGCACGTATCTGAAGGCCCTGGCCGCCAGGGACTGCGACCTGCCGTTCTACGTCGCCCTTCCCTCGCCGACCATCGATTTTTCCCTCTCCGACGGTATCCGGGAAATCCCGATCGAGGAGCGCAGCGGCACCGAAGTCAGCCGCATGACGGGCCGGACCGACAGCGGCGCAATCGAAACGATCAATATTGTCGCGGACGGCTCGCCGGTCGGAAACCCGGCCTTCGACGTGACCCCGGCCCGGCTGGTGACCGGCCTGATCACCGAACGCGGCGTCCTTGGCGCCAACCGGCAGTCCCTTGCCGAAGCCTTCCCGGAACGTGTGAGGGTCAGTGCCTAGGCCGGGTGCCACAGGTCGCTCAGCGCGTCTTGCCAGCAAGTGCCGATGCGCGCCGAAGCCGGGCGGGACCGCTACTCGATCACCGGCACGTGCGGCGCCTTGTCCCTGGGGTAGATTCCCAGGAGCCGTGGGTCGTCCGCGATTTCGACGGCCCGCTTGTAGGGCCTGAAGCCGCAGGACTGGTAGAAGCCGAGCGCCTGCGGACTGTCGCCGGTGCAGGTGTGCAGCCATAGCCGCTTCGTCTCAGGGCGGCCCCAGGCCATGGCGACAGCCTGGGCCATCAGCCAGCGCCCCACACCGCCGCCGATCGCCTCCGGGGTCAGCCCGAAATAGGAAACCACGGGTTCGGCCGGGTCCGCATAATCGAGTTCCAGCATGCCGACTGGCTTGCCGTTCCTGACGGCCCGGAAATTCTCCCGCGTCTGCTCGGCCAGCATTTTTTCAAGAGTTTCCTCGGCAAGCGCCAGGCGCCCGAACCAGATCCAGTCCGCACCGATCTCCCGGAACAGCGCGCGATACTCATCCACATCCGGCCGTTGCCAGCGCTCCAGCCTCAGGTCGTCCCTGGCAGGCGCGAGGGGCTTTTCAGGGGCCTCTCGCATTTCGAGGAACGTGACCACAAAGGCGATCTTTCCCGCCGGGACATCCGTATAGCCATTCAGATCGAGCACCCGCTCAGACATGTCACCTCCGATGGACAATCCTAAACTGGACGTGCCTTAGCAGTTGGAGGCACGGCCTCCAAGTGGCCAAATCGCGTATTGCGAGCTGTTTACCGGTTGTTAACGAGGATCTGGGAAAGTCGGAATGTATCCAGGAAAGATGCAACCATGGCCAAAGTCGGAAACTACGTTCAGCGCGAATATCACAGCCGCTTCGGTTCGCAGCGGAAAAAGACCTGGTCCGACTATAACAAGGGCTGGACCACGCGGCGCGCCAATGCTCTCAAGCAGACCCAGCAGCTCCGCAACATCGCGAACAACTTCAGCAACATCTCCATCCACTCGTCGCAGGCCAACACCGTCTTCGTGATGCAGAACCAGAGCCAGCTCGGGGCCTATGCAAGCCCGACGGCCGTCATGTCGCGTATCAACGTGGTCGTTTGAAATCCTGCCGGAAATCCGCACCAACCGCGATCAGATCGAGCCGATCGTCTTCAGCTTGATGCGCGGGTGAACCTCTCCCTGGCTCATGACCGTCGTATGGGCCCGGAAGCGTTCGACGATCGAGCGGACGAAAGGCCGCGTCTGCGGTGACGTCAGCAGCACCGGCACTTCGCCCTGCTGGGCGGCTTCCTCGAAGGCGTCCCTCACCCTGCCGACGAATTCCTGCAGCTTGCTCGGCTGCATGGCGAGCTGGCGGTCGTCCCCGTCGCCGATGATCGATTCCAGGAAGGCCTGTTCCCATTGCGGCGACATCGCGATCAGCGGCAGGTAACCGCCCGGCGCTAGATTGGCGGCGCAGATCTGCCGTCCGAGGCGCGTGCGGACATGTTCGGCGATCGTGTCGGTGTTGCGGGTCATGCCGGTTGCTTCCGAAACGCCTTCCAGGATGGTGCCGAGATCGCGGATGGAAATCCGCTCGGTAAGCAGCGCCTGCAGGACCCGCTGGACACCCGATACGGTGATCTGCGAGGGAATGAGATCCTCGACCAGCTTGGCCTGCTCGCCCTGCAGCTCCTTCAGAAGCTTCTGGACGTCGCCATAGGTGAGAAGTTCGCTGATATTGGCCTTGATCGTTTCCGTCAGATGCGTGGACAGGACGGTTGCCGGATCGACCACGGTATAACCGCGCAGGGACGCGTCCTCGCGGTACTGCGCCTCCACCCAGGTGGCCGGAAGGCCGAAGGTCGGTTCCGTCGTATGCGTGCCCGGCAGTTTCACCTGCCCGCCCGCCGGGTCCATGACCATGAAGTGGTTCGGATAGAGCACGCCCCGCCCGGCCTCCACTTCCTTGACCTTGATGACATAGTCGTTGGCGCCGAGCTGGATATTGTCGAGAATGCGCACGGGCGGCATGATGACGCCCATGTCGCCGGCAATCTGGCGGCGCAGTGCCTTGATCTGTTCGGTCAGAACGTCGGTTCCGCCCTGCGCCTTGCCGTTGATCAGCGGCAGCAGCGCGTAGCCGAGCTCGATCCGCAGCTCGTCCATCTTGAGCGCATCGGTGATCGGCGGCTCCGGCGTCGGCTTGGGAGCCTCATCGACCGCCTTCTTCTGGGCGACCTGGGCCGCTTCGCGCTTCTTCCTGGCCCCGATCTGGAAGGCAAGGTAGCCGGCCAGTCCTGCGAGAGACAGGAACGGCACCATCGGCATGCCCGGCAGCAGCGCGAGGATCACCATGACCGCCGCGGACATGCCGAGCGCCTTGGGATACCCGGTGAACTGGCTTGTCAGCGCCTTGTCGGCGGCGCCGTGAACGCCTGCCTTGGAAACGAGAAGGCCGGCGGAGGTCGAGACGATCAGCGCCGGGATCTGTGAAACCAGGCCGTCGCCGATCGTCAGCAGGGTGTAGTTGTTGGCCGCCTCGGAGAACGTGAGTTCCATCTGGGCGACACCGATGAAGATGCCGCCGAGGATGTTGATGAACGTGATCAGCAGGCCGGCGATTGCGTCGCCGCGCACGAATTTCGACGCACCGTCCATGGCCCCGAAAAACGAGCTCTCGTCTTCAAGCGCCTTGCGGCGGCTCTTTGCTTCGGCTTCGTCGATCAGGCCGGCGGAAAGGTCCGCATCGATGGCCATCTGCTTGCCGGGCATTGCGTCCAGCGTGAAGCGGGCGGCCACTTCCGCGATACGGCCGGAGCCTTTTGTGATGACGACGAAGTTCACGATCACCAGGATCGAGAAGACGATGATCCCGATGACGAAATTCCCGCCCATGACGAGATTGCCGAAGGACTGGATGACGTTTCCGGCCGCCGCCGTGCCCTCATGGCCATTTGCCAGGATCAGCCGCGTGGAAGCGATGTTGAGCCCGAGCCGCAGCATGGTCGCAATCAGGAGAACGGTCGGAAAGGACGAGAATTCCAGAGGCTTCTGGATGAACAGGCCGGTCATGAGGATCATGACCGAGAAGATGATGGAAACCGCCAGGAACATGTCCAGCATCATCGGCGGCATTGGCAGGATCAGCAGGGTCAGGATGACCAGGATACCGGTGGCAAGGCCGACATCGCCCTTGCGCAGGGTATCGATCAGCTCCCGTATGCCGGGCACGATGGCGGAGCCCGCGCCAGGCTGCGCCACAACCGGCTGCGGTTGCTTTTCCTGTCCGGATCCGCCCGACCCGCCCTGTTCGCCTGCTGCCGTGTCCGACATGCCGTTATCCGGTTCCCAATGCGCGCTTTTTCTAAGGATCTTCAGCGCCTTTAATTTAGATCAGTGTCCGTTTGCCCGCCGGCCGTCAGATCAACCTGCAATCAGATTCAAGACCCTGACTGCGGACAGTTGACCGGATTCAGAATGCCCTGGCTTCCCCCGGCCCCGGGACGCTGAGTCCTTCATCAGTATATTGATTCAGCTTGTTGCGCAGGGTGCGAATGGAGATACCCAGAATTTTCGCGGCATGGGTCCGGTTGCCCAGGCAGTGATCCAGCGTATCCAGGATGAGGTCGCGTTCCACGTCGGCGACGGTGCGCCCGACAAAGGCACGGGTGACGGCCTCGGCCGTCTGGGCCGCCCGTTCGGCCGCCCCCGGGAAACGGTCAGCGGGGTGCCGTCCGGCATCCGGATCGCCTCGACGCTGATGTCCTCGCCCGAAGCCAGCAGCACGGCCCGGTGCATGGTGTTTTCCAGTTCCCTGACGTTGCCGGGCCACGGGTTGCTCATCAGCGCCTGGCGCGCCTCGGCGGAGAGCGTGCGGACCGCAACGCCGTTTGCTTCCGAATAGTGTTTGATGAAGAACTGCGCGAGTTCCATGATATCGGCCGGGCGTTCCCGCAATGGCGGCAGCTTCAGGTTCACCACGTTCAGGCGGAACAGCAGGTCTTCCCGGAACAGTCCCTGGCGCACGCTGTCGGCAAGGTCCCGGTTGGACGTTGCCAGGATACGGATATTGACCGGCACGGGACGGGTGCCGCCGACACGGTCGATCACCCGTTCCTGGATGGCGCGCAGGAGCTTGGCCTGCAGGCGCACGTCCATCTCGGAAATCTCGTCCAGCAGCAGCGTTCCGCCGTCGGCTTCCTCGAACTTGCCGATCCTGCGGGCCACCGCACCGGTGAAGGCGCCCTTCTCGTGGCCGAACAGCTCCGATTCCAGGAGATGTTCGGGAATGGCGGCGCAGTTGATGGAAATGAAGGGTTTCGACGCCCGGTTGGAGCATCTGTGCACATGGCGCGCGATGACTTCCTTACCGGTTCCGGATTCACCTGTGATCAGAACGGATGCGTCCGAAGGCGCGATCTGTTCGGCCAGCTTGACCACCGTGGCCATGGCAGCGTCGCGATAGATCAGGTCGCCCCGTTCCCGCGCGACGGCGGCCAGAACGGCCGCGATCAGTTCCGGATCGGGCGGCAGCGGAATATATTCCTTCGCCCCGGCCCGTATGGCGGAGACCGCCGCCTGGGCGTCCGTCTCGACGCCGCAGGCAACGACCGGGACATGGACCCGCTCGGCCTGAAGCTTGGCGATCAGGCCGGCAATGTCGAGATGGACTTCCACCATCAGGAGATCCGCGCCGCGCCCGGATCTGAGGATTTTTAGGGCCCCCTCGACGTCGTCGGCATGCGTTACCTGCGCACCGCCCTGCATCGCGATTTTCGAAGCCGTTGTCAGCTGGCCGCCCAGGGTTCCGACAATTAACAGCCGCATCCGCTACTTCCCCTACCGGTCCGTTTTGATCATTTCCGTCATGGTCACGCCCAGCTTGTCCTCCACCAGGACAACTTCGCCGCGGGCGACCAGACGGTCGTTCACGTAAATATCGATGGCCTCACCGACCTTGCGGTCGAGTTCGAGAACCGTGCCGGACGCCAGTTTCAACAGGTCCGAAACATGCATTCTCGAGTGTCCGAGAACGGCCGAGATCCGGACCGGAACATCGAACACCGCTTCCAGGTCGGCAGCCGACTGAGGCGTGTGCAGATCGTCGCTGCTGCTGCGCTGCGGCGCTTCCAGCTCGTCGAGCGGGATGTTGGTATCTTGCTCGTCACTCATACGTCAGTATCCTTCTGCGCCGATGCGCCGGAGGTCTTTGCCTGCCTGGCTGGGCCACGGGTCCGCAAATACGCGCGGATGCTCGCATCGATCTCGCTTTCAAGCACCTTCCGGTCGCGCCTGATGCCGCCGTCGGCCCATTCTATGTGGCAATCGCCCCGGCTGATGTCGGGTTCTCCGAGGATCACGAGCCGGCCTTCGAAGCCTTTCTCATGAATGATCGGATCCACCTGGGCTTTCAGCGCCTCGACATCCTTCTCCGCGACTCGGATCACCAGATGGGGCGCCTTGCGCAGCGGTCCCAGACACTCTGACACCAAAGCCACGGTTTCCGCCAGCGGCTGGCGGGCAATCAGATGGGCACAGAGCCGTCTAGCCACAAGAAATGCAAGGCCGATGGCGTCCTTCTCACGCGCAGACTGCATTTCGTCCAGCGACTGCAGCACCTCGCCCACGGACTGCGCCAGGTTCTGCACCTCCGCCGTCAGCAGCGTTTCCTGCTTTGTCTGCAGGTCCTGCAGGGCCTTGACCCGGCCTTCCTCGAAGGCCTTGGCCCTGGCCTTCTCCAACAGCTTTTCATGTTCGGCGACCGGGATCATCGGGATCTCCGGCTCAGGCGGCGCAACCACTTCCGGCTCCTCCGGTTCGGAGAAGTCGACGTTGAACAGAAATTTCGACGGGTTGGTCATAGTTCCCATTCTGTTGTAAGCACCTGCCGAGTGGCTCATCAGTAGATAATCTCATCTTCGCCCTTGGACTTGGAGATCAGGATCTCACCTTTAGCAGCCAGGTCCTTGGCCTTGTTCACCATGCCCGTCTGGGCGTCGTCCACATCGCGCAGACGGACCGGTCCGAGCGCGTCCATGTCGTCCTTCAGCATGCGGGCCGCCCGCTGGGACATATTGCCGAAGAAGAATTCCCGCGCGGCCTCCGTCGAGCCCTTGAGGGCGATCGCCAGGCTGTCCTTCTCCACGTGCCGCAGCAGGGTCTGCGCGCTGGCGGCATCCAGCTTGAGCAGGTCGTCGAAGGTGAACATCAGCGTCTTGATGCGGTCGGCGGCTTCGCGGTTGTCCTCTTCCAGCGCAGCCAGGAAACGGGCCTCCGTCTGCCGGTCAAAATTGTTGAAGATCTCCGCCATCATCTCATGGCTGTCCCGGCGCGACGTGTTGGTCAGGTTGGACATGAACTCCACACGCAGGGTCTGCTCGACCTTTTCCAGAACTTCCTTCTGGACCGCATCCATGCGCAGCATGCGGCTGACGACTTCGAGCGCCAGTTCCTCCGGCAGGATGCCGAGCACGCGTGCCGCATGGTCCGACTTGATCTTCGACAGCACCACGGCGACGGTCTGCGGATACTCGTTCTTCAGGTAGTTGGCGAGCACGTTCTCCTGAACGTTGGAGAGCTTCTCCCACATGTTGCGGCCGGCCGGACCGCGGATTTCCTCCATAATGATCGACACTTTGTCGCCCGGCAGGAAGCTTGCGAGCAGACGCTCGGTGGCATCGACGTTGCCCGTCAGCGCGCCGTTGGAGCTGACCCGGCGGACGAAATCCTTGAACAGGTCCTCGAGCATCTTGGGCGTCACCGGCCCGAGATTGGCCATGGCCGCGGAGACCTGGCGCACCTCGATCTCGTCGAGCTTTTCCCAGATCGGCGAGCCGTGACTTTCGCCGAGGGCCAGCAGGAGAACCGCCGCCCGCTCGGCGCCCTTCAGCTCGCGCTCTTCCTCGTCGGCGCTGACCTGCAGCTGTTTCTGGAGTTGATCGCTTGCCATCAGGCTGCCTGCTCATCCAGCCAGCCGCGGACGATCGTTACCGCTTCTGTCGGATGATCCTTGATCATTTCGCCCACTTTTGAAATCGAACTCGCCTGCATCGCACCTTCCTGCTTTGCCTGCTCAAGCCATTCGATCACGAATTCGTCCTCAGGCTCCACCTCCTGCGGCACTTCCGTTTCGATCACCAGCGTGCCATCCGGGCCGATCATGAGTTCCTGAGGCTGTTTTTCCTCCGGTGTCACGATCCGGCGCAGCAGCGGCCGGACGACGAAGAGCAGCAGCAGGACGGCGATCAGGAAGAGAACGCCCAGTTCTGCAAAGCGGATGATGTCGTCCTTGGTGAAGTCTAACAGGCTGTCGCTTTCGACCAGGAGATCGTCCTGGGGCGGCAGCGCGAATTGAAGATTGACGACTTCGACCACATCGCCCCGGCCTTCGTTGAACCCGACCGCGGAGCGGACGAGAACGGCGATTCTGTCCAGGGTCTCCTGCTCGCGCGGGGTATAGACCACATTGCCGTCAGCGTCCGGCTGATAGGTGCCGTCGACAAGAACCGCGACGCTCAGGCGGTTGATCTGCCCGGCTTCGACGACTTCCGTCCGGGTGGAGCGCGAGATTTCGTAATTGACGACTTCCTCGACAAGGCTCGAGGTGTCCCGTTCCCCCTCGCCCTGCTGCGCGTCCCCCGCATTGGGCAACTGGTTGGCAACGGTCACCTGGCCGTTCCGGCTGACGGCGGACGACGCTTCTTCCTTGGTCTGGGTCGAGCGAACGACCTGTCCGTCCGGATCGAACGTCTCGGTCGTCTCGGTCAGGCGGTTGTGATCGATTTCCGCGTTGACGCGAACCCTGGCACGGCCGGGGCCAACGACCGAATTCAGGATTTCCTCGACCTGATTGCGCAGACGGCTTTCGACGGTCACCGTGCGTTCCTGCAGCGTGGCGGACATCATGCCCTCTTCATCGCTGCCGACACCGGACGCAAGCAGGCGGCCGGTCTCGTCGACGATCGATACCCGGTCGGGATCGAGACCATCGACCGCGGTTGCCACCAGATGCTGCACGGCCCGCACTTCGCCCGGCCCGAGAGCGCCCCTGACGTCGAGAACGATGGATGCGGAGGGCGGACGGCGGTCACGCTGGAACAGCCGCCGCTCGGGAATGACCAGATGAACCCGCGCCGCGCGAGATCCGGTCCAGCGAGCCGATGGTGCGCGCCAGTTCGCCTTCCATTGCCCGCAGGTGGTTGACGTTCTGGACAAAGCTGGTCGCACCCAGCGTGTCCGTCCGGTCAAAGATCTCGTAGCCGATCGACCCGCCGGTCGGCAGGCCTTCCGCGGCAAGCTGCATGCGCAGACGGGCAACCTGCTCGCTCGGCACCAGGATGCTCGAGCCGTCGCGCTTCAGCGTGAACTGAACGCCCTGGCTCTCCAGTTGGGAAACGATGGCCGCCGAATCCTCGAGCGCCAGCTCGCTATAGAGCGTCGTCATCTGCGGTGCCGTGACGCGCATGATGATGAACGCAAAGACCCCGATCAGGATCGCGGCCACTGCCCCCATCGCAGCAATGCGTGGCGCTCCCAGCGTTCTAATAAATTCAACCAGCCCGTTCACGAATGCCCGCCCACGTCTGAAACATACCAAGCCGTTATTATTTATGTCGGCTCGGCACGCCACACCTTCGATGGGCAAAATTTGCCGCCCAGATGGTTAACAGGAGGTTAACGAAACTCCTGCCCACAGGGCGAAGCGGCTGATATCTGCGGGTTTTTTAATTGCAATACGCAATAGAAGTGGGGAAAAACTGCCTACTTCATTAATTTTTGGATAAGTTTTATGACACGAACAAGACGTAAAAAAGGCCGGCACCGCCGACCCTTTCAGGCGCAACTGATTTGCGCCGTTTAGCATCCTTGCCGCGGATCAGCCTCGATATTGCTGAATCCGCGTCGCCCTTAACCCGGCGAGGCCATGCCTTTCGATCGAACTTTGCCAGGAGAGGAACTCCTCCACCGTCAAAGTGTATCGCTGGCAAGCTTCCTCAAGGGACAGCAGCCCTCCTCGGACCGCAGCCACCACTTCCGCCTTGCGGCGGATCACCCACCGCTTCGTCGAAGTCGGCGGCAGGTCTGCAATGGTGAGCGGACTTCCGTCCGGCCCGATGACATATTTTACACGCGAACGAATCTGTTCGGTCATTGTACTCTCACACTAACCATGACCAAGGTTCGACAGAGATTACAGAACGACGCTTAACAAACGCCTAAAGCAAAATTGCGGTTTTATTAACTATAAAATCTAAATTTAGTGAATGATAATTAGGAATTTACGATGAATAACATCTAAAAGTTTAACCGCGTTACATGAATTCGTTAACCATGAATACCCTGCATGCAATTTGCAATGCATAACGGGCTGCGAATGCCGGAACGAATCGAGACCGACATCTGCGTGTGATTTAAATTATTGAGTCGGAAAGACAAATCGGCGCCATCGCAATAGCTCCCGCGCCCGCGGCGAAGCGGTGCCGTAGCCATGTCTCAGGCGCATCGGTGTGTGGCGTGTCGAATGGCAGGTGATGAAGGCCAGGCTGCGCCAGCAGGCGCTCTACAGCGTGGAAACCGGCCGCGGTAACCGGCAAAGCCGCATGCCGGCACGAGGCGTTGTCGCCCCGCGCGGTACCCGCCCCCTATACGGGCTAAGGCGCCCCTCCGGGAGGCCGCCTTCAGGCAGGGCATGAGGCATGAAGACGAAGCGTCAGCTCGGCCGCGACACGGAAATCACGGAACTGACCGGGATGCTCTTGCCATCCACGGACAGGACGGCCTCGCCGGTCGACATGTCGACGGCGTCGACGATACCGGAGATCTCGGTCATGACTTTCTCCCGGCGCCCGCCAGCATCCTTCACATCAAAGGAGATGGTATAAATGCCTTCGACGGCATCGGCGCCGACATCCGTCTGCCCGGCCCAGACGAAGGACTGCGAACCTGCCGTCAGGTCGACGTCACCGCTATAGACGACCGCCCCGCTGGAATTGCGGATTTCGAACGTGCCCGACGCATCTTCCTTCAATTCGTAGTCCCAGCTCGCCTGACCGCCGGACAGCACCGTGGAGGACGCATCTGCGGAGACCTTGTTGCCGATGTAACTGACGTAACTCAGGCTCTGATTGCTTTTGAGCGTCGCGATGATGTTTTCCAGGTTCTTGTTCTGCTGAATGGCCTGCTCCACGCTCGAATACTGAACCAGCTGAGTGGTGAATTCGGCGGAGTCCATCGGGTCGAGAGGATCCTGGTTCTGGATCTGCGTCGTCAGGATGCTCAGGAACAGATCGTAGTTCGCCATCAGCCCCGACTGGCTGGCGGCGCTCTCCGATTGAGCGGTGGTCGACGTAGCTGGTGAAACAGTTGTCATTTCTCACTCCTGAGACGGTTGCCGTCCCGTTCTAAACCTTCATGTCCAGGCCGCCGCGCTGCTGCGCGAGCGTCATCCTGACAATCTCTTCCAGCACGGGGTCGGCTTCCGCGCCTGCCTCCGCTCCGTCGGGTCCTCCCGCAAGGCCCTGCTCCGGCTGATCGCCGCCGGACCCGAACTGACGCCCGCTATCCTGCCTCAAGGAGAACTGCAGATTGTCCGGATCCGCATTTAGGCCCGCGGCCTCGAGCGCCCTTTCCAGGCCGCGCTGATCCCTCATGAACATGTCCAGCGTTTCCGGCCGTTCCACGATCAGGTGCGCATGGACACTGCCGTCGGAACTGACCTTCATGTTGACCTCGACGCGCCCGAGCTCGGGCGGATCGAAGCGCATCTGGAAACGGGTATGACCGTTCTTCAGGTTACGGGCGATCTCCGCGGCGACCTGGCTTGCAAGATGCGCCGACTGGGTCTGGTTCGGCGTTTGCAGGCTGTCCGTGCGCATGCTTGCGCCGATTTCGCCGCCGCGCACGGTGGTCGTGCCGATCTCACCGGACAGCGTCAGATCCGAGATGGAAGACGGCAGGTCCGCATCCTCATCGATCACCTGAGAGGCGGCGATTGCGGAAGCTGCCAGCGGCACTGCGCCGGCAGGCTTGTCCGCAAGAGCGGCGTCCGGCCGTGCCGCCATCCCTGCCGGAACCGGACGGTTGGCGTCAATGCCGGGCGTCTTGGTGCCCGGCCGGTCCCGCGGTGCGTCGTCCGCAGCTTCGATGGCATCGCCGTCTGCCGCGAGATCCGCCCGCAAGGCGTCATCCTGAACCGGCATACTCGCGCCATCGCCAAAACCGACCGGAGCGGCGGACGCTCCGACCGGCTTCACAAGACCGTTGCCGGCCTGTTTTGCCGCAAGGCCCGCAGCAACATCGCCGCCAGCCTGATCAGGCTGAGCTGCCGCCTGCCGCTGGCCGCGGGCAGGATCGGCCGGACCGCCCTTTTCCCTGGTCAGGGCCGCAATCGCCGCATCGGAAGCCTGCGACGCCGCAAGCAGGGCGCGCTCGATTCCCGTGACGGGCTTCTGCGTTTCCGGCGGACTGCCTTGCGCCTGGCCTTCGGCCGTCTTCATTGCGCCGACTTCGCCATCTCCGGCACCAGAGCCACTGGCGGCCGCAGAAAGCGTCAATTCAGGTGCCCGCAACTCCTTGGGTAACTCGCTCTTCCAGCGGCGTTCATTGTTCATCACCGGCTGAGGAGCTGCCTCCGCCGCAGCTCGCTGCGTGGAAGCTGAGGCGAGCAGCTCTTCGCCGCTCACCTGTGGAGCCGGGGTCAAAAGCGGATCGGGGGGCGCATCGACGGGAGGAACGGCAGGCGCCGGCGGCATAGCGGCATCGGATGCCTGTCCGGCAACCAGCTGCGGATCCAGCGGCGCCACCACCTGCTCCGGTCCTTCTTCACTGCCGCCCGAGGAGACGGCACCGTCAGCCGGGGCCGCAGGATCGACGCTCCCGGGCGCTTCGCCCATTACCGGACCGGGAACGGGAAGCTGGACGACGCCGTCATCGACCGGCAGGTCCACCGGAAGTTCCGTTTCGCCTTCCTGCCCAGCCAATTCGCCCGCCGCCCCGTCGGCAGGAATGTCCCCGCCTTCGCCGAGGTCGGGAACCGGCAGCTCTTCACCGGCTTCCGCATCTGGCGGCGCAGAGCCGGAGAGACCCAGGCTGGCGAGAAGATCGGCAAGCGAGCCGTCCTGCACGCTTGCGGTCGCAAACTTGGTGCCCGGCACCGGCCCGCCGGCCTGGAACACCTGGCCGGGGCTGATATCGGTGATCATTGGCAGAAGAGCCGCGAGCGGCATCTCGTCCTTCTTGAGCAGGGCTTCCAGAGACTTGCCGCTGCGGGCCGCCGGAGCGTCCGCGGGAGGTGTCTCGGGGGCCGGGACGTCGGCAAGAGCATCCAGCTCCTGCGCAAAGTCGGTCGAGGTGCTCGCCCCCTGCCCGGCGACAGCCGCTCCCTGGCCTGCACCTTGCAAAGCTCCGCTTCCGGCGGCAAGAGCCCCCGCGGAAACGTCGGTCATCAATCCTAATGGCAGCACGTGCGCCCCCGATTTTCCCTGCCCGCAAGCGCGGACACATTTCGTCACCACAAGGGAAAGCAAGCATCGGGCCAGTTTCGAAACCGGCGGCAAACGGCTGGTTTGCCTGCATATCTGAGCCGAGCTGCTGGTGACCGCGTCCTGGAAACGCGGCAAGCTTTGCCGGGGCGGCAATGCGTGCCTGCCATGCGCAAGCGGCAATTGGCATCGCCGGTGCATATCTGTATAGTGCCGCCAACTTTGAAAAAGGCATGGATCGGCACGCGCCCTTGGAGGCGCGGTTGCGAGACCGCATATGAGGTCCGCTCCGCCGATCGGACAAGACTTCTGGAAGTGTAATTGATGCGAAACAGTCTGGATCTTCCTGGCCGCCCAGAAGACACGCGCGTTGTCGTGGCCATGTCCGGCGGCGTCGACAGCTCCGTGGTCGCCGCGCTGATGAAGGCGGAAGGATACGACGTCATCGGCGTCACGCTGCAGCTGTATGATCACGGCGCGGCCGTTGCCAAGGCAAAGTCCTGCTGCGCGGGCGTCGACATTCACGATGCCCGGCGGGCGGCGGAGAAAATCGGCATTCCGCATTACGTGCTGGATTATGAAAGCCGCTTCAAGGAACAGGTCATGGACCGTTTCGCCGACAGCTACATTGCCGGCGAAACGCCGATCCCGTGCGTTTCCTGCAATCAGACGGTCAAGTTTACCGATCTCCTGAAGACGGCCAGGGACCTGGGCGCGGACGCCCTGGCAACGGGCCACTACGTGCGCTCGGCCACCGCGGGCAACAAGCGCGCGCTCTACCGGCCGGCCGATCTCGACCGGGACCAGAGCTATTTCCTGTTCGCCACCACGCAGGAACAGCTGGACTTCGTCCGCTTTCCGCTCGGCGGCATGCCGAAGGCGAAGGTGCGCGAACTTGCCGCCGAATTCGGCCTCTCCGTTGCCAACAAGCCGGACAGCCAGGACATCTGCTTCGTGCCGGGCGGCGACTATGCGGCCGTCATCCGCAAGCTGCGTCCCAATGCAGCCGAGCCCGGCGAGATCGTGCACATGGACGGGCGCGTGCTGGGCCGGCATGACGGCATCATCCACTTCACCATCGGCCAGCGCCGCGGCATCGGCGTTGCCACCGGCGAGCCGCTTTACGTGGTCCGTCTCGACCCGGACACCCGCCGGGTCGTGGTCGGCCCGCGCGAAGCCCTGGCGACCCGCACCATTCTCCTCAGGGAAATGAACTGGATCGGCGACCAGCCGCTCGACGAAGGCGACGAGATCGAGGTCTTTGCGAAGGTCCGCTCCACGCGGCCGCCGGCGCCGGCAACGCTGAAGATCCTGGGCGGCAAGGCCTTCGTCGATCTGGCCAACGGCGAAACGGGCGTCGCCCCGGGACAGGCCTGCGTCTTCTTCGACAGCGACGACGAAACCGCCCGCGTTCTGGGCGGCGGCTGGATCCACAAAACCGAGCGTTCCGGCGCCTGGGCGATCGATTTTCCACAGGCCGAAAGCCCCGTTTCCGCGGCCTGAACGGTCGGCAAAAAGAATGCGCGGCAGGCGCTATTCAGCGCTTGACGCCCGCCCCGCGCCTCACTATAAGCACCCCACGTCGCGCGGGCCTTCCCGGGCCCCGTCCGCACGGATGGCGGAGTAGCTCAGCAGGTTAGAGCAGCGGAATCATAATCCGCGTGTCGGGGGTTCGAGTCCCTCCTCCGCTACCACCGATCCCCACACCCCTTTTACGCCGTTGGGATAGTGCCGGTCGCCCAGGAGGGCGGACAGGCGCCCCTTCACTTCGATCTCGACTGCGCCTGGCGCCGACGGGTCACGATGGACAGTCACGGCTTCCACCAGTTCGCGCATGGCCTCCGCGCATTCGCTGTCTCCCGAGCGGATCCCCTTCGCCAAACTTTCGTTAAGAAATTCGAGCTGCTGCTCATATCGTTTCAGGATCCCGGGGTGCAGCGATACGGCCTCGTACACCGGTGGGGCTTCCGCGAGCTGTGCGAGAATGTCTTCGCGCTCATAATGAAGTTCGGTGGAGCGCGGGCCAATCACACACGGATCTCCGATGCCCTTCGCCAATTGATCGACCAGTCGATCGATCTCACGTTTGAGCTGACCGGCGCGGCGCTCCAACCGAGCTCGTTTTGCGTCCGCATCGGCCGCGAGACGTTTGCGCTCCTCATGATAGGCCTTCACATATTCAGCCAGCACCCTCGGATCTTTCATTTCTTTCCGTAGTCCAGACAGAACAGCCGACTCGACCGTGTCCAAATAAAAGGTCTTCGGGTCAGGGCACGTGCCACTTTCTCTTGCTGACGAACACCTGATACGGATCCGACCGGATTTGTCCTTACCGCTCGTGGACATACCCGAACCACAGGCGCCACACCTGAGTAGACCTGAAAGCATGTGCCGAGGTCTACGCTGGTGATGTGGCGCAACGAGGCGTCTTTCGCGCTTTCGCGCCTGAGCTTTGTCGAAGAGCTCCCGCTGGACGATTGCGAGTTCGGGCACCTCGACCGACTGCCATTCGTCTTTTGGGTTTGGACGTGAGAGCCGGCGACCGGTATCCGGATCTTTCACCATGTGCACTTTGTTCCAGACGAGGCGACCACCGTAGAGCTCGTTCTGTAACAGTCCGGTCCCACGCTGCACATTGCCGTTGATGGTCGATGCGTTCCACTTAGTGCCGCGCGGCGCCGGAATGCCGTCGCGGTTCAAGTCATGGGCAATATCTCGCGGTGTCCGGCCAGCAACATATTCCTCAAATATGCGGCGGATCACCTCGGCCTCCTCCTCTACGATCTGCCGCTTGCCAGGATCTCCTGGAACGGGGGTATAGCCATAGGTAAGACCTCCAGCATTGAGCCCACAACCTACGCGTCCTGCCTGGCCACGACGGATCTTGTGCGCCCGCTGTCTTGCGCGCTGCGTGTCACTCCGACACTTAGGCCGGCGGTCATAGTTTGGATATCGGATCTCTCGTGCATGTCTGTCTCCATTGCCAGTGGCGGGAAGACTAGCGCTTGGCTCGCAAGCGCGGCAGCAGCGTCTCTGGTAAAGTGCTCCGCAAAAGCGCATAACCTCAGGATGTTCAACTGGGACGATCTGCGCCACCTCATCGCCGTCTCCCGCCAGGGGAGTACCCTTGCGGCGGCCCGGACGCTTGGCGTGAACCAGTCAACGGTTCATCGCCGATTGACGGAACTGGAAAAGTGCATCGGCCTGACGCTACTGAAACGACATCCAAGCGGCTATCGCCTGTCGGAACTGGGCGAGGCGTTGATCGACGATGTCCTCGCCGTCGAGACAGCGGTTATGAGCCTCGAACAAAGAATACGGACACTGAAGCTCGATCTTAAAGGCGTCATTCGCCTGACTTGCCCTGAACCGACCGTGCCGCGCCTCGTCGCGACCGGCCTGTTTGACCGGTTCCACGCGCGATATCCCGAACTGCAGGTCGAGTTCGTGACCAGCGACCAATATCTCGACCTGAGCAAGGGCGAAGCAGATGTCGCCTTCCGCTCCGGTGAGCCTGTGGACGAAAGCCTCGTGGGTCGCAAGATCTGCGACTCGATCTGGGCAATCTACGCCAGCAAGAGCTACATCCAGAAAAATGGCCGCCCCGGCAGCGTTGCAGATCTGGCCGATCATGCATTGATCGGCTTCAACGGCATCATGCAAAACCACCGCGTGGCGAAATGGCTGCCGATAGCAGTTCCCGACGCAAGGATCGTCAGCCGAAGCAACAGCATGCTCGGAACGGTGTCGGCCGTGAAGGCGGGGCTCGGAATCGCGCCACTGCCGATCACCCTGGGCGACGCCGAGGACGTGCTCATCCAGGTTCTTCCCCCGGTCGCCGAACTCACCCGTAGCTGGTACCTGCTGACCCCTGCTGATCTGAGGAAGACGCCACGCGTTGCTGCCTTTGTCGATCAAGTGCTCGATGACATTCCGGCATTGCGGCAGGCATTGATCGGATAATCGAAGCGGGAGGGCAGGATCGTGAATCCAGCGCCTCAGCTAATGTCTGAAAAGTCCCGCAATGCGGTCATAGACCGAGTTCCATTAGCCATATCGCTCATGCATGTCGCGCCAGGGACAACCCACTCGAAGCACATGAAACATACCGTTGAGGTAGCGCCGATTGTCTTGAGCGGGCCGCGCCCAACGCCCTCGTTCAGGCCGCAGAAACGCTTGAATAACAGCCCATTCTTCGTCGGTCAGGTCTCCACGCGCCAAGAACGCCTCCCGCAAAAAGCATTCTTGAATCAGACGATGGCTGATTTGTCACTGTTGAACTACGATCAACTTAGAAGTCGTGCGAGGCAACTGATCATGAAGTTCGATAGAGAGCTGATTTCCAATGGAAATCCAATGGAAGCGGTCGTCGGTTTTAGCCGAGCGGTCAGGGTTGGTCCGTTCATCTCAATCGGCGGAACGGCACCAGTTGGGCCGGACGGCAAGACCGTTGGCGTGGGCGATGTTGCGGCCCAAACCCGACAGTGCATTGAAATCATCAAGGCTGCGCTCGAACAAGCCGGTTCTGGCCTTCATGATGTGGTGCGAACGCGTGTGATACTCACGGACATAGACAATTGGAAAGCCGCCATCGACGTGCGGAAGGAATACTTCAGAGACGTTCGGCCTGTGGACACAATCATGGCGATAGACCGATTTGTGAACTCTGAATGGCTCGTCGAATTCGAGGCCGACGCTGTAATCTCAAATTGGGGTGATTAACGGCAGCTTGATCTGCGCGCGACTTTTGTCAACAGGACCTAGCACGCCGAAAAAGAAGACCGTTCGGGTTTCTACTGTAGCTACCGACAAAACACTTGCGCCAATACCACTGAAGAAGAAGCGCAAGCTTGGCGCTGGCAAGGCGCATTACACGATCCCCGAAAAATTGTTCAAGGGGAACTTACCCTATCGCCATCGTGTTGCGCAGTACGCGACAGCGACAGACAGATCACCGCTCGCCCCGCTAGTTGGGGAGGGCCAGGCCGTCGAAGCCCTTTCGGAATTGCAGAAGCTGCTCCTTGGTCTCAACCACTACGCCATGCTCCAGGAAATCACTGATAGTGAAATCTGAATGGGCGGCAAGGAGTAGTCGGGCTTCGTCGGCTGCCTCCTCTGTCCTTCCGGCTAGATTGAGGCACGCGACTATCCGCGCCCGAGTATACTTTCCTGGGTTGGGAAGCTGCCGTAGCGCGACTAACGCCTCATCATGAGAATCCTTCAAATACATCGCATTTCCTACGACTGCGAAATACCATGGCGGCGGGAACGGATTGAGCCGCATACCATCTTCGATCCATTTGACTGCTTCCTCGATCCTGTTACGCCGTGCCAGAAGCCCTCCCAGTTGAACAGCGGCGTTGGCGTCGCTTGGGTTGAGGGCACACGCGCGTCGAAACTCCCGTTCCGCTCCATCAAAATCCTTTGAATATAAAAGGGCGAGCGCGAGCACGCGGTGTGAGCCTGACTCTGCTTCATCCAGGAGAACTGCCTTTCTCGCAAGGGAAGTGCAATCCCGAAGCACATTGGGTGGCGCCTTGGCGTATCCGTGCGCTGCGATTTCCGAAAGTGCAAGATAAGCGTGGGCGATAGCAAACCCATTGTCGCGATGGACGGCAGCTTCGAACATCGCGCAGGCCTTGAAATTGTCATCGGGTTCATATCCTCGGAGATGCGCGAGGCCACGCAGATAAAATTCGTAAGCCGCGAGATTGTCTGGTGCCTTACGGAACGACTCCTGGTAATCGACATTGTGAATTTGGCCGACGAGGCTGGAGACAACCATTCTGACGATTTCGTCCTGAATATTGAAGATATCACCGGCGCCGCGGTCATATTTCTCCGACCAGATGAGCCGAGCGTTAGCTGCCTCAATCAAGCGGACGGTTACTCTGATCACACCTCCAGCACGCCCGAGATCGCCCGTGACGAGATAGGTCGCGCCCAATTTCCGGGCTATCTCTCTCGTATCTTCGGACAAGTCCTGGGCCGCGAACGATGAAGTCGCTGCGATGACCGATAAGTTTCGAAAGCGGGCCAGACCTCCTATGATGTCTTCGGTGAAACCAGTGGCAAGAAATGGCTGGTCATCTGCTTCCCTCAGGTTTCGGAAGGGCAATACCGCAACGACCGGTCGCCCGGAGACTTGCGGGACGGGAGCCTGAGGCCAGTGCCAAACATGCACCTGTTTGGCAATATTCTTCAGGCGAATATTTCCCCCGTCCTTGAACATTGAATGAGCAATTCTTTTGATCTGAGCGTATGCAGCATCGCTGATGCAGATGCCGCCTGAGCTCGCCTCTCGCTCAAGGCGAGAGGTGACGTTCACCCCTTCGCCGAATATGTCACCCTCAATCACGGTAACTTCGGCGACATTGATGCCAATCCTCAAACGGATTTGTTCTTGGCCTACCGTAAGCCCGGCGTCGCTCCCGAGAAGCTTCTGGATGCTCATGGCACATGACACCGCATCGCTCGCAGTATCAAATACCGACAGAACGCCATCGCCGATAAGCTTGACGATCCGCCCTCCGCACGAGCCGATTTCAGTTGCTAGGATGGTTCCGTGCAATAGTGCGAGAGCGGCAAGCATTTGTTCTTCGTCGACTTCCATCAGCCGCGAGTATCCGACAATGTCGGTAGCCATGATTGCCTGCAATCGCCTCTGGGTCATCCGCCACCATTGCTGAACGGCTACGCCGCAACACTACTATATCTCCACAGGCGAAGCACCGTAAGCGCTCATTTCCCTGCACGTAGACGCCGGCGAGTTCGACGGATGTGGACCCGGGTCTCTCGACAACGGCTGCCGAAGCCATCGAATGGCATGACCGGCATCTTGGGCAATAGCTCAAGCGGATCGAGTTCGCTTGCCAGAAACTCACCTATCCGCCATGTCGGGACAGGCAGCGCGAAGGTCGCCAGCGCCAGTACGCTCGCGCAGCATAGCCAAAACGCCACCTGCGACAGCCGCTTTCCGATACTTCGCGCCATGGGCCGGCCCGCACGCAGGAACAGCGACCAACGACTAAGCCGCGACGCTGCCTCCAACTGCCGGCAGCCGCTGCCATACTGCCGCACGGAGCATTGCCTTCAAGCGTCCAAGAAGTCGTCCTACACTAGTTGTGAAGTGTATCGAGGGCAGGACTGGTGTAGGAAATCCGCGGTTGCACTTTGGAATACCAGCACCAGGTACATTTAATCAGCCGTTGAAGTGGAAGTCCTAGAAAGCTCGAGCGCTCATTTTGGGGATGCCTTACGGGTCGACTAGTGAAATGACAGCCAATCCCCGGAACAGTTCTGCCGCCCTATCTTTACAGATATTAACTTCAGCCGATCGTGACCTTAACGAAAGTGAACCTTGCAGGCGCTTCATGGTCCGAACCAGTCAATTTGGGACTCGATAATCTAA
This sequence comes from Roseibium salinum, assembly GCF_026240905.1. Classification (NCBI taxonomy): domain Bacteria; kingdom Pseudomonadati; phylum Pseudomonadota; class Alphaproteobacteria; order Hyphomicrobiales; family Stappiaceae; genus Roseibium; species Roseibium salinum. The sequence continues at coordinate 4,720,954 of NZ_JAPEVI010000003.1, read as the reverse complement.
TTTCACAGCGTCATAACCTTAACTTATGTATGCCCTATGTTAACGCGAAAATGGCCTTTTCGGCCGCGCGCCCGCAGAAACCTGCGGAGGAGATGTGAACCGAATGCATCAAAACGCGTATCGGGTTAGGGCGCACAGCAGCCGTTCGGAAGGCGATATGTGAAAAATCGGATTGTGCTCAGCACAATTACTTTTTCACTAGATATGAATTCGTCCAAGAGAGTAGATTCTGCAAGATTGAAAGTTCCCACCTTGGCGAGTGGTGCAATCAGCTCCAAAATCTGAAATGCTGCAGAATTCAGCGTTTCGTGCCAAGGTGGGAACTCGTTTCAAAAAACGTGTTTCAGTTCCCACCTTGAACTTGCGCAGAGCTCGACGTCGCAGGAGAAACAGTTGCTAGCATGGATGCCGGGCCGACCTGTACAAACTTGCTCGAAACGGCAGAACGCTGGCCTTTTCTCGAGGTGGAAACTCGCTTCGAAATCCAAGTTTCAGTTGCGACCTTGAGCTTGCGCGGCACTTGTATTCATTGCGTAATTTCGGATGGCACAAATCAGGTCAGCTCAGGTTGCCACGTTTTCTGCCAAGTGAAGTTGCGCGCCCGATTTCATTGAGCACTCCCAAAAACAGCAGAAAACCGCCAAAAATCGTTTGATGATCATGCATCGCGTATTTACCGAAAGGACTTCATAGACCAAGAGTTGAAAATATATCACCAATGTCGAAAATCGCTCACGAAGAGATATGGGCGTCGATAACGTGGCTAAGTATGCCTGTGAACCGGCGAGGCGTCCCGACTCCGATCGGCGCCGCAAGTTATGGAATTCGATTCTGCGGCGGGGTCGCTCGGTAGCGACGAGCCGCACCGTCCCCCGCTGCCCGCAATTCTACTACCCCACAAAAAAATTTGTGTGGGGTATTCTCTGTGTTACCATTACCCCACAAGAGAAAACATGTGGGGTAAATCGTGACCGTCGACTACCACAGCGCCATAGGGACGGCTGCCTGGACGGATCTGCGGCGTTCCTTGATAGAGAGCGCTGTTTCAGACCTGCGCGGCACGCCGCGAGCGAAAGCGGTTGGCACAAAAACCTATTGGTACGATCACTTTCGGCTCGGAAACAAAACCATCGATCGCTATATCGGTGAAGACACTCCGGAGCTGCGGATGCAACTGGACCGGCAGTCGGAGATCGCCAGGGCAGCAAAACAAGCACAGCGTGACCGTGCAAGACTGATGCGGGTGCTCAGGGCCGAAGGATACTTGTTCGCAGATGTCGCATCCGGTCAGGTCGTCTCGGCAATGGCCAAAGCCGGCGTCTTTCGGCTCGGCGGAACGATCGTCGGCACACAGGCCTTCCGGTGCTATGAAGGCGAACTCGGGGTACGGATCGGATTCGATCAATCGGCAGCAACAGATGATATCGACATTGCGAGTTTTGAACGCTTGTCACTCGCCCTCGCAGACACGGTCGAGCCGCCGCTTGCGGAGGTCTTTGCCGAACTCCAATTCGATCCTCTGCCAACGATCGACCACGGAAAAACCTGGCGCTGGCGACAAACAAATCGCCAGGCACTGGTGGAGTTCCTGACACCATCATTCGAACAAGACGAGGCAATCCGTGACCTACCCGCGCTTGGCGTCAACGCGCAAAGCCTGCATTTTCTCAATTATCTCATTGCCGAGCCGATACGCGTCCCATTCCTCTATCGGTCGGGAGTGCTTGTACAGATCCCACGGCCGGAACGATATGCGGTGCATAAGCTAATTGTTGCGGACCGAAGACAGGGTGGACCGGACGCTCTCAAAGCACACAAGGACCGTGCACAAGCGGCATTCCTGATCGAAGCATTGGCCGAAACACGGCCGGATGACATTGCTGAAGCTTACCAGCTTGCAATAGAGACCGGTCCTGCATGGCGACAGCGAATTGCGGCAAGTCTACTGCACATGCCGGCCACCGCGGAATTGCTCAAGCGTTTGCCCTGACTGGCACACCAACTGTGAACCGGCAATGGGTTCCGATGCTGGTCGGCGTCGCAAGTTGTTGAATTTCTGAACTCTGATCAGGTCATCTGTTGGCGCCGATCCACAGCCGAGCGCGTGCAGTTCGAGCTTTCACCTGACATACAGCTTGTCAATCAGGCTCAAAAAGTTCCTGAGCCCCTGCCACTTGGGCCTTGGCATTCGTTCAGTCGTACGGCTCCTTTGTTGATCCTCAATTTGCATTGATAGATAAGAACTATTATGAGCAGGTAAGCGACGAGGTATGATATGTCTAGAATTACCATTTCGATGCCCGACCAAATGAACGAATGGGTGGAGGCACAAGTCCATGCGGGCCGGTACGGGAATGTGAGTGAATACTTCCGTGATTTGGTGCGTCGCGATCAAGATCGCAGGGAGGCTGCAATCCAGGAGCTACGTGATGTGCTCGCCCGCGCGGAAGCTAGCGGCATTAGCGAGCGCGCGTTGCCTGGAATAATGGAAGCCGCGCGGGAAGAAGCGCGTCAGAAGGGCTTGCCGCGTGATCAGGATTGAAATCACTGGTGATGCGGAGCCCGACCTAATTGACATCTATCTCTATGGCATCGAGCGTTTCGGCCAGGTGCAGGCCGAACACAATGCCCAGATGCTTCATAGCAAGATCGAAATGGTTGCGGAGAATCCGAGTATCGGTTCGGACTACAGCTTCCGTGCGCGAAGGACTGCGGCGCTACGAAAGCATCTCGCATTCCATCTACTATCAACGAATAACTGAAGGCATCCGTGTCCTCCGTGTTCTGCATGGGCACATGGATCCGGGCCGTCATCTTGCGTGACAAACACACGTCTTTTCGTCGTCCTTCAGGTGTCCACCGACTAGGGGCTCGACGCCGATCGGCGCCGCAAGTAGTTGAACTTGCATGTGCCAACGCGGTGAGATTGTGGAGCCGATCCACAACCAATCTCTTTCGACCGTGCGAAAGCACATACTCGACTAATTGAAAGTCAACGCCCGACTGATTTAAAACTCAAGCCCGGATCTAAGCGGGCGTTCCCTTTGATCAGCCTTCGCCGAACCAGAACCGGAAACAGCCATGAATATCTTTGACCTGACAGGACGCACCGCCCTTGTAACCGGTTCCTCGCGCGGCCTCGGGCTCGCCATCGCAACCGGCCTTGCAGAGGCAGGCGCTACGCTGGTTCTGAACGGAGTTGATGCAACCCGCCTTGAGGCCACCGCGCAAGACCTGCGGGACAAAGGGTTTTCCGTCCGCGTTGCCGCCTTCGATGTCACGGATGAAGCCGCCGTCGTTGCCGCTTTCGAGACGTTCGACAAGGACGGGACAGCAATTGACATCCTCGTCAACAACGCGGGCATTCAGCTGCGCAAGCCGCTGGTCGACCTGTCCACGCCCGAATGGCAGCGGGTGATGGACACCAATCTCACAAGCGCCTTTGTGGTTGGCCGGGAGGCCGCGAAACGGATGATCCCGCGCAAGAACGGCAAGATCATTAACATCGGCTCCCTGACCAGTGAGCTCGCCCGGGCAACGGTCGCGCCCTATACGGTGGCCAAGGGCGGCATCAAGATGCTGACACGGTCGATGACGGCGGAATGGGCGGAACACGGCATTCAGATCAACGCCATCGGCCCCGGCTACATGATCACAGACATGAACAAAGCGCTGATCGACAATCCGCAGTTTGACGCATGGGTGAAGGGCCGCACTCCCGCGAAACGCTGGGGTAAGCCGGAAGAACTGGCCGGGACTGCGGTCTATCTCGCCTCCTCAGCCTCAAACTACGTCAGCGGTCAAATGATTTATGTCGACGGCGGCATGATTTCCGTCCTTTGATCCATCAGAACGGCACCCCGTTGCGTACGATTGTTGCTCCTCAGCCTCACGACCTTCGTATTGTACGACATTCCCCGTCCACTTAAGCTCGTTCTGGCCAAGGAATTCATTCTGCGAGGCAGCTTCCGCTTCGGTGCGGAATTCGAATGGGCCGTTGAACTCCTCTCCAGCGGTGCGATCGATCTGTCTTCAGTGATCTTGGCAATGCTTCCCGCTGAACGGGCCAATGAAGCTTTCGGCCTGGCCTCGGATCGCTGCCTGACCAGGAACGTCCAGCTTGCCTTCAACGGCTAGATCAGCGAGCATTCAACCCGAAGCTGTTGAAGCCCAAAAGTTTTTCGAATATTGGCGTTGTAGACAGAACCCTCTTCAGAACGGGGCGTCCCATGAAAATCGTGTTTCACGGCCAGAATGCCTGCAGTTTCGTGCAAGGCTTTGCCGGCCTGCTTTCCCAAAATCATGAGATCATCGAACTGCCGGACACACTGACGACGGAAGAAGACCGCCGTGCCTATGAGGCCGCTGACGTGATCGTCGGCGTTCGGCTTGCTGCAGGAATGCCGGTCCCGGTTACACTGAAGCTCTATCAGCTTCCAGGTGCAGGCTATGACGGGATCGATCTGGGCCTTGTTCCCGAAGGCGCCGCCCTCTGCAATTGCTTCGGCCATGAGGCGGCCATTGCGGAATATGTGATGGCATCCCTTTTGCTGCGTCATGTTCCGCTTGCCGATGCTGACAAGCGCCTGCGCCAAGGCGACTGGTCCTACCGTTCCGGTGGCGCAGATGCACTTCGCACCGAACTCGGCGAACAGACCATCGGCCTGATCGGATTCGGCCATATCGGTAAGACGATCGCGGCAAGGGCAAGGGTCTTTGGCATGAAAGTCATCGTGGCAAACCGATCAGCACCGGAAGACACTTCCGTGTTTGAACAGCACTATTTCCTGTCTGACCTCGACAGCTTTGCAGGTGAGGCGGATGTGATCGTCAACACCCTCCCCTTTACGCCCCAGACGGCCGGCCTGGTCGATGCCAACGTCATTGCCGCGATGAAACCGGAAGCTATCCTCGTGAACGTCGGCCGCGGTCCGGTCATCGACGAAAAGGCCCTTTATGAGGCGCTTTCGCAAAAGCGGATCGGCGGCGCGATCATCGACACTTGGTATGTCTATCCGGATGGCACAAACCCGGCGCCGCACCCCTCAGTCTATCCGTTCCACGAGCTGGATAACATCGTGATGACGCCGCACATGTCCGGCTGGACCCACGGCACGGTGAACCGTCGCCGGCAAGCAATGGCAGACAACATCAACCGTCTTGTATCCAACCAACCACTGGAGAGTGTAGTCAAAAGGGAAGAACACGGGCCTTGATTGGCTATGGCACTCCATCCTCCCCATTTCATTCAACCCGACTTGCTTCGACCTTTCGCACCAACCCTTGTCGGGGCTGTTCGCACCGGAAGAGCACAACACAGGTTCAGCTTGAGCCTTAATGTGTGGGCGATCGTGAATCGGCGGGGGTCTCGACGCCGATCGGCATCGGAAGTTGTTGATTTTACATCTACGACGGGGCGCCAAATCACAGTTTCCAGCAGATGGCAGCCGTCCTAGTTCAACCTGCCGATTCCAACCGCCGTCCCAGGAGAAGCAACCCCGAAAGGCCTCTCTAAACGGCGGAACCTCTAGTGGAAATCCGAAGAGTGTAGCGAATGATAGGTAAGTGTGGGGTCCGGCGGCAGCAGTCCGTCGCCGCCAAGTATTGAACAATCGCGCCAATCGCTTCCGGGTCAGTCAGGCGCGTTTGGAAGCGTCATCAATCGCTTCGGATTTGTGGGATGCTCAACTGCTGAACAAGATGGAGGTCATAGGCAAAGCTCCAGGCACGTTTTTCCGTCAGCCGCGCGCTGCATTGGGACGGTTCTCCTGAAGGCTGTCAGGCTAGCCATTTGATGCCTTTGTGTACCATGTCGCCCTGGCCTTGCCGTGTTGGGCGATGCGCCCTGAAGACACTAGCTCGCGCATACGCACTTTGAGGGTATTGCGGTTCGCGCCGGTTAATTCCTCGATCTGAGAGAGGGTTAACCGCTCGCGGGTTTTGAAGAGAGCCAGTATTTGACCGGAGATTTCCGGCAATTCAGCTTCACCTGTTTGCTCGATGCGCTCCCGGTCAAGCCGAATGGCGAGCGTGTCCTTTTGTTTCTTTAATGCTCGAAGGAAAAAGCCGATCCAAGGCAGCCAGTCGGGCTTGTCGTTCTTCAGCGTCGTCTGCGTGCGGCGGAGGGCCTTGTAATAGAGGTCTTTGTTTTCCTCAATCACACGCTCAAGCGAAGCGTAAGGAGCATAGACGTAGCCCGCCCGCAAAAGCAGCAGCGTTGTGAGAACACGTGACAATCTGCCGTTACCGTCCTGGAATGGATGGAATGCAAGGAACTGCACCACAAAGACCGAGATAATGAGAAGTGGATGAAGGCTCTCTTCTTCGATGGCTTTGCGTGTCCACGTAACCAGAGATTCCATCTCGCGCGGCGTATCGAACGGTGGCGCGGTTTCAAACACGACGCCGATCTGGTTGCCGTCGGTATCCATTGCGACAACATCATTACGAAGAGTTTTATACGAACCCCGGTGGCGCTCGTCTTTTACGCTGTGGCGAAGCAATGTTTTGTGAAGCTGGCCGATATGGTTCTCAGTCAGCCGCAGATCATCATAGGCCTGAAACACGAGATCCATCGCCTCGGCGTAGCCCGCAACTTCCTGCTCGTCGCGCGTATTGAAGGATTGGATCTTGATGGTAGAAAGAAGCGTCTCAACCTGTGCGTCGGAAAGCTTCGCGCCTTCAATGCGAGTTGACGAGCCGATACTCTCGACTGTTGCCACCTTACGAAGGGCATCAAGGCGATCAGGCGACAACATTTTGAGGGCGTCCCATCGTCCCTTGAACTCGTCGATTTCCGCGATGAGCTTGACGAGATCCTGACCCAGTATGATGTTTGGCTCTCTCATGATCAGCTCGCCCGCATATCCGATTCCATACCCGATTATACCACTTCTTCTCGATTTTCCGAGCTCCACCGTGGCCCATGCTCTCAAGGCGTGGGGCCTGAACCGACTCAGCCGCCTCACCCCTCCAGAGCCAGCACGCCGCTACGAACGAGACGCTCCGGGCGACCTGCTGCACCTGGATATCAAGAAACTCGGACGCTTCAACAAGACCGGGCATCGCATCACCGGGCACCACAGGCGCAAGCGCTCCAGAGGCGTGGGCTATGACTATGTGCATGTGGCCATCGACGATCACAGCCGCGTTGCCTATGTCGAGGTGCTGCCGGACGAGCGCGGCTACACCTGCGCCGTGTTCCTTGTCAGGGCCACCAGATGGTTCGCCTCCAGGGGTGTCACCATCAAGCGGGTCATGACGTACAACGGCGTGGGCTACAGGTCGAACCTCTTCGCCACGACACTCCAGCAGATCGGCGCGAGACATGTCCGCACAAGGCCCTACACTCCGCAGACCACCGGAAAGGCGGAGCGCTTCATCAAAACCCTTCAGGAGGAGTGGGCTTACAGAGTTCCGTACAAGACCTCAGAACAAAGAAATGCCGCCTTGCCACGATGGCTCGACATCTACAATTGCCAACGCCCGCACGGCGGCATTAACTTCAAGACTCCAATCAGTCGCCTGAACCTCAATCGCTGAACAACCTCATTGGAAAGCACATGTAGGGTACGCACCGCGGCAGCGTCGCTCCTGCCCGGTGGATAATTGCGAGCCATCGACCACTCCTGAATGTTATCACCGTTAATCTTTGTTAAGCTTTCCGCGTCGAGGGCTGATAAAGGGCGGGGATACATGAGTGGACCGATTGTCACCATCGCGTCGCTAAAGGGTGGCAGCGGGAAGACGACATTGGCGTGCTGCCTCGCCGTCCACTGGCATATCAAGGGTTTCAAGCCCCTTCTGATCGACGCCGATCCTCAGAGATCGGTTGTCCGCCTTGGCGAACGCGAGAGAAGGCTGGGCGGGATCGACATTCTGGAGAAGCCTGACAAGGACGTCTGGAAGATCTCCCGGCAGGCCACCGCCGACCACGGCATCACGATCGTCGACACGCCCGGCTTTGACAGCGATATCACGGTGGCGGCTCTTGCCGTTGCGGACCTGGTCCTGATCCCGGTCAAGGCATCCCCCCTCGATGTGGACCGGATGATGGACACCGTGAAGACGCTGATGGGCGGCGTGAAGGGCTGGGCACCGACATTTCGCCTTGTCCTGACCCAGACGACGCGGGGCAGCGTGATATCGCGGCATGTGCGCGGCGAACTGGAGGAAGGCGGATTTCCCCTGCTATCGAGCGACATGCCCAATCGCGTCGCCTACGCGGAGGCGGGTCTCTACGGCGCAACGCCTAGTCTCACGGCGCCTGACGGTCCCGCCGCCCAGGACATCGCGGCGATTGCAGGGGAAACCGAAGCCTTGCTGGAGACCAAGAAGGCGCTGACGGCATGAGCAAGAAGCTGCCCAGAACCTCCAACCGCACACTGGATGACCTCCGCGAAGCAGCAAAATCGACGCTCCAAAGCGAGCAGGAGAGCCTTCACCCTGCCGGTCCGCCGGCCACTGATCCCTCCTCTGATGGCGCTGCAGGCCTGGAAGCGGATGCTCCCGCAGGCAGCCGAGAGCGCGGTGGCGGGGACACGCGCCGGGCACAAGACCCATCAGCCGCCCGAGACAAGAACGCGCGCCTCGAGCTTCGCAGCCCTCCACCCGACCGGCATGCATTCCTGAAGAATTCCGGCAAGCTCATCATCGAACGGCATGCAAAGCTTGCCGCCGTGGCCGGGCTCGTGCCGATGCCCTGGGTGGATCTGGCGGCGATCGCCGTAGTCGTCGAGCGGATGTTGCGGCGGCTTGCCCGTCTCTACGGCCAACCCCTGGAAACCCACCGCAGCAAACGTCTGGCGGCGGCCCTGCTGACTGGAATGGCCGCGCCCGGGATCGCAAGCTTCACCACGACAGGGCTGCTGCGCATGATGCCGGGCCCGCATCTGGCCGGCATGGCGATCACATCGGTCGCTGCGGCGGTGCTCGTCAGCATCATCGGAGAGGTCTATCTCGGCCAGTTGACATCGGAGGCGTTGGAGGTGTCGGCGTGACCTGCAATTCGGAAATACTGCCTCATCGCGCTGCTTTTCTCCGAAACGCTTGTCGTTAAACGCGAAAAAGCGGGCGGCCGACGCAGCGTCCCCCTTTTCAATCGGCATTTGAGAGAGTAACGTTCAAGCGGTTATTAGCGCCTGATCCATACCACCGGTTGCGTTTCAAAAGCCCGGCAGACGCTTAGGAGATTTTCAATGGCGACAAAGACGACCGAGAGCAAAGCAGAACAGCCCGAAGAGCCCGCGACAGAAGACGTTGGCGTCGATACCGATGCGGACTTCACGCTGAACCGCGAACTGACCGCGGACAATCTGATCAAGGACTATGTGATTGCATCCGTTGCCGCAAGCATCGTCCCGGTCGCCTTTTTCGACATCGCCGCCGTCGTCGCAATCCAGTTGCGGATGATCCAGAAGCTCTCCCAGCTCTATGGCAAGCCGTTCTCCGAGCGCCTCGGCCGCAAGGTGATCTACGCGCTGGCCGGCGGTGTCCTGGGTTATGGCGCCGGCTATGTGGTTGCCGCGAGCGCGACGAAACTCATCCCCGGAATTGGCTGGATGGTCGGCATGGTGTCCCTGCCGGTGGTCGCCGGCGGCGCAACCTATGCCGTGGGCCGGTCAATCGTACAACACTACGAAGAGGGCGGCACCCTGATGGACTTCAACGCCAACAAGATGCGGGATTTCTACAAGGAGCAGTTTGAAAAGGGCAAGGACCTCGCCCGCAAGGCAAAGTCCAAGGTGAAATCCGAAGGCATTGCGGAAGAATCAGCCTCCTGAATTCCTTTTCGTCCGTCGCAAATCAAGCCGCCCCGGAAATTTCCCGGGCGGCTTTTTCATGACGTCGGTCGTCCTCGGGGGAGCGCTCTAGGCTTTGAAATCCCGGCGGCGGGGCGGAAGGCGTCGCTTGCGCTCGGAGGCCAGCAAAACGATGATGCCGACGAGCGGACTGAACAGGAACGACACCAGAAAGTTGCCGGCAAAACCAAATCGCGTATCCCGGCCCAGCATGCCGATTATCCAGCTGCCGACGACCCAGAAGAGAAATATCCAGGGATTGACGAATAAGGTCATTGGTCCGCTTGCTCCTCAGCCGGTGCGGTCACGCCGGTTGGCAAAGTGTCCAACGTGCCTTCATCTTCCAACTTGTTCTGTGAGACCTTAGCCCAATCAGTGGGTATCTGATAGGTTTCCACCGTATGGAATTCCTTCCCGTCGTGCTGGACGATAAATACCTCGGTATCGGTGATCAGGCCGTTCCGGTCGAAGATCAGCGGTCCCGTGACCCCTTTGAACGGCGTCTTGTAACGCGCGATCTTCAGCGTGTCGGCGACTTTATCTGGTTCGGTGGTGCCCGCCTTGTTGGCGACGTCTCGAACCAGCATGATGGCGTCATAGCCAAGCGCTGCATCCAGATCGGGCATCTGTCCGTAAAGACCCGAAAAATCGGACACGAAAGCCTGCGCATCCTTGGAGATGTCATCCCGGTCGAAGAGTGACACGCCGGCAACGTTCTTCATATTTTTCTTCCCGGCGAGACGCTCCAACGTCGAGGAAAACATGTACTCCATGCCGAGGATCGGCACATCGAGCCCGAGTTCGCGCGCGCTCTTTATGAAATCCCCGGTCGCGTCCAGGGACGAAGACACGATGAATAACGCGTCGAAATCCGTCCTCTTGAACAGCTGATTATCGAGAATGAACATCAGCAGCTGCTCGGTCGACTGCCGGTTGCTGGACAGGTATCCGCGGTACACGATGTCGGCTCCGGCCGTCGTGGTGGATGCCATGAAGAAATTCGCGCTTTCCATGCCGTAATCCGTCTTGTCGGACAGGACAATGAACCGGCGCAGACCCGATTTCAGGGCATAGGTGGCAACCACGCCGGAATTGGTCGAGTTGTCGGGCTGCAGCGCGAAGACCGTGTCGAAGCTGTGGTTGGTCAGCGAGTCCGCTGTCGCGTGGGTGGCGAAATAGAGCACGTCGTTCAAGTTGTAGATCGAGCTGGCGGTCACCGCGGTGTCCGACCATTCGTGACCGACCACGGCGAGCAGGTTTTTTGTCTTGGCGATCCGGCCCGACAGTTTCAGCGTGTCCTCGACAGCCGTCTCGAGGCCGCGATCCTCCAGATAGACGGGCTCCGATATGGTCTTCAGGTTCAGCTTCCGGCCGAGCACACCCTGATCGTTCTCGTTGACACGACTGACCGCCATCTCCGCGCCCCGGAGGAAATTGCTCTGTTGCCCGTCCTCGGAATAGACGGCGACAATCGTGAGGCTGTCATCCTCGTCCTTGAACAAGGCCGTGACAGATCCGGTCAACCGGTTCAGCATCGACGTGACACCTGCGGCTTCCAGGACGGCGACCACCAGAACAATGACCGCCGCTGAGAGCAGGACTGCGATCCAGACCTTGCGCCTCGATTTGACGGTGCCGTTTTCAGGCTCGTTCTGCGCGATGCTCTCCTGCATGAGCGTTATCTGTCGCTGCCGAGGATAAGCGGCAGGCCGTCCCTGCCGCCGCCGATGACGACGGTCTTGGAGTTGGGCGAGGTTGCCAGGTCACGCGTTGCCTGCACGCCCTGCCATCTCAGCAGGTCTTCGTTCAGGCTCTGCTTTATTGTGTTCTGGTACCGCATGATGCCATCGGCCTCGATCGCCTTGCGTTCGGCCTCCTTGCGCTCGATGCCGAGACGATAGTCATAGGCCTTCTGCTCCTCGGAGAGGGTCAGCTTGCGTTCGACGGCAAGGCGGACCGCGGGCGGCAGTTCGACGCTGCGGACCAGGACGTCATCGACGATGACATATCGATCTTCGACATTGGTCAGGCTGCTGACGACAATCGACTCCAGAAAGCCGCGCTTGCTGGTATAGACCTGCTCCGGCGTGTACTGGCCGACCTCGCGGCGCAGAACCGCCTCCGTCTCCGGGAAAACGATCTTGTTGAGATATTCAGGCCCCACCGTCACGTGCAGAAGAGGCAGGAGCCTCAGGTCCGGCTGGTAGCGGACCGCAATCTGCAGGTCGATCGGCAGCCCGCCCTGGGTCAGCATCGTGTAGCCGCGTTCCTGGGTCTGAAGCCGGACGTTGTAGACATACATCCTGTTCCACGGCCAGATGATGTGCAGGCCCTCGCCATAGATCCGGTTCATCTCCGTTCCGGACACCCAGCGGTAGAGAACACCGGCCTCGCCCGATTGAACTGTGATGACGATCCTGTTCCACAACAGGGCCAGAGCAACACCGAAAGCCAGCAGAAAAATGAGGCCATAGAGCTGAAAGCGGCGCCTGCGCTCGCCCTTCAGCGCCTCTTCATAGTCGTCGAATTCATCATCAAAAGCCATTCGGCCGACTCATCTCTTGCTGGTCACTGGCACAAGGGACTATACGCGTTGCCCCTGCGGCTTTCCAGTGCGTAACCGTCTTGTATCAAACCGTTTTTGCGGGTCCGCTCCACCGCATTTCGGTCACGTGCCGGCGGCCGACGGCGCCGGCTCGCAAAGCAGCGAGACCCATTCACTCAGAGCCGGTTCGCGCAGAACCGAATAATGATCCGCTGCCACGTGGCACACCCTGAAAGGTCCGACGGCAAGTTCGCTCCAATGCTCCGCCTGCGCGCCGGCGCGCCCTTCCGTTGCCCGCACAAGAATGACGGGAACTTCGCTGGGTTCAGGCCGATATCCGCGGAATGCATGGAAGTTTGCGCGGAACACATCGAAAAGCCGCTCCATGCCTTCAGCACCGACGCCGGGCAGCACCGATGCAACCTGTGGCAGAGACATTGCCTTGCCGATGACGTCTTCATCGGGCGACAGCTCGACGTGGATGCCGAACAGGTCTCGCAGGAATGCCCTTCTGCAGTGGTGTTCGGCTTCCGACGCCCCCGCTTCGCCCTCCATCGCGTCCAGCTCCGCCGGCGTATAGCTGTCGATCAGCCCCAGCGAGGCAATCTCGTGCCCTTCCGCGTGCAGGATCCTCGCGACTTCAAAGGCGATGGCACCCCCCAGCGACCAGCCCCACAGGGTATAGGAGCCCTCGGACTGCACCGTCTGGATCTGCCGGCAGTAGTCGGCGGCAAGACCTTCCAGGGACTGAGCGGACATGTCCTCGCCGGGTTCCAGGCCCCGCGCCCTGATGCCCATGACAGGCCGATCCGCGGTCAGCCGTTCGACCAGTTTCTGATAGCAGCCCAACGTTCCGCCGATCGGGTGGAAAAAGAACACGGGCGGCGCGGATTTCGTGCCGGGATCCGGTTGAGCGAGAGACACGAGGAGGTCGGCGGCTCCGCTCTGCGCCCGCTTTCCGGCGCTGTCGATATGACCGGCCTCAACACCCCGGCCTCGCAGCAGGCGCGCTTGCGCGGCGATGGTGTTTGAGCGGATCAGGTCCCTTGCCGAAAGCCCGACCCCGAAGCCCTGTTCGATCCGGTTCAGCAGCCGAAGGGTCAGAAGGCTGTGACCGCCGGCATCGGCAAAGTCGTCATCAATGCCGAGGCTTTCCTCGCCGGACTCGCTGCCCAGCACCTCGCGCCAGATCGCAAGCAGGTCCTGTTCCAGGCGGTCCCGCGGTCCCCGAACCTCGCCCCTGGCCCCTCCGAAGGCAGCCGGCCTTGAGCTGAGCGCCCTGCGGTCGATCTTGCCGCCGGGCGTTTTGGGCAGAAGGTCCGAACGCGTCCAGCGGGACGGCATCATGTGCGCGGGAAGGGACGCGGCAATGTGCCGGCGCAATTGCTCCTCGTCACATGTGTCCCATGGGTCGCCCACATGGGCGGTCAGAAAGGTCTCGCCATCCCTGTTCCGGTCGATGACGACCGCGGCCTCGGCGACGCCGCAGGCGAGGATAGCCGCTTCGATTTCGCCGAGTTCCACTCTGTGTCCGCGGATTTTCACCTGATCGTCGATCCGTCCCCGGAACTCGATGACACCGCCGCTGTTGGGCCGGAAGCAGGCGAGATCGCCCGTTGCATAGAGGCGTATAACCTTTGGACCGACAGCATGGTCGCGGAACTTGGCCGCGGTAACGTCTTCGCAGCCGTGGTAGCCGATCGCCAGCCGGTCTCCGCCGAGATGAAGTTCGCCGACGACCCCGTCCGGCACGAGATTTCCCTCGCGGTCCAGAATATAGACTTCGGTTCCCGGCAGCGGCCTGCCGATGGGGATGTTGCGCTCCTTCATGCCCGGTTTAACCGTGTGCACCAGGGCGGTCACCGTTGCTTCGGTCGGGCCATAGGCGTTCACCAGCCTGATCCGGCTCAGGCCGCACCGGCTCCACGCCTCCACGACTTCCGGAGCAAGAACCTCTCCGCCGGCGATCATCAGCCGCAGCCCAAGGCCGGAAAGGTCCGCATTGCCGCGGTCCCATGACCTCAAGACATCATGGAGATAGGCCGGCGGGAGATCGGCGACAGTGATCGCCTTTTCCTTCAGGAACGAAAGGAAGTCCGCTGCCTGGAGGAGCTCCTGCGGCCGCAGGACCAGCCTGCCGCCTTGAACGAGAACGGGAAGGATCTGCTCGATCGCGGTGTCCACGACCATGGAGGCGAACTGCAGCACCACGTCTTGCGCACCGAGACCGTATTCCCTGGCAATGACCCCGCAATGGCCGGAAAGCGCCCCGTGAGACACCACCACGCCTTTCGGCGTGCCCGTCGAGCCGGACGTATAGATGATATAGGCCGGGTCGTCCGCATGAATTGCCGCCCTCGGATACCGTGCAAAGCGGCCCGGCAGGCCGGTTTTCAGCCGATCCAGATCTATGATCTTCGCCGTATGGCCGCAGAGCCCGCGAAGCCTGGCGGCAAACGCCCCGCGTGTGAGAAGCGCAACGCTCCCCGAATCCTTCAGGATGGAGGCGATCCGATCGTCCGGAAAATCCGGTTCCACCGGCACCCAGACCGCACCGACGCTCATCACGGCGAGCATGGCGGCAATCGCGCCGGCCTCCCGGTTGAGGAGAACGGCCACGCGGTCGCCCTTTTGCACACCCGCCTTTTCAAGAGACCGGGCAATGCGCTTGCTCCTTGCGAACAGCTCCCTGTAGCTGACGGTCCTGTCGCCGTCAGTGATCGCAATTGCGCTTGGTCTGTTCCGGGCGCTTGCCAGGACCTGGTCATGGACCGGTTCGCCTGCCGGGCTGCCCCGGCCGGAGATACTCCAGTGATAGAGGGCCCGGTTCGTTTCCGCCTTTGTCAGCAGCGGCAGGGCGGAGACGGGAACCTCGTCGTCGTCCAGAGCGGCCTCGAGCATCTGCCGGAAATGGCCGAACATGCGCTCGATCCTGTCGCGGGAGAACCGGTTGCCGTCATAGTTGAGAATGACCAGAGCGCCGCCCGGCTCGTGCTGGACCTCCATGCCGAGGTCTTCGCCGCCCAGTTGGCGGATCTGCGGCATGAGAACGACCTGTCCGCCTGAAAAAATCTCCAGGTCACCGGCATCCAGGGCAAAATTCTGATAGGCGAAGGTGACCTGGTAGGGCGCCGTGCCGATGTCCGCACCGCCCCACTCGCGCGCGATTGCCGCGAAGGGAAAATCGCTCCGCTTCAAGCCTTCGGAGAGTTCCAGGCCGATTTCGGCTGACAGGGCCGCAAAGGTCCGGGCGGGATCGACGTCGATCCGTAGCGCGATCATGTTGGCGCAATAGCCGAGCGTCTGGGCAAATCTGCGCGCGGGACGCCGTGCCGTCGGTACACCGATGACGATATCTTGCGTCCCGGAATAGCGGTACAACAGTGTGGTGAAGATGCCGAGATAGAAGGCCGCCGGGCTGATGCCCTTCGCCCTGGCGGTTTCCCGGACCCTGTTGCTGAGCGCCTCAGGCAGCCGCTGTTCCGCAGTCTGCCCGTTCGCCGGACCTTCCTGCTCCAAACCGGCTTCCATCGGCAACGCCAGGTCGGGACGGTAGTGGCGAAGTTTTTCGAGCCAGTAGCGTTTTTGCGCCTGTCCGTCCGCCGATCGCACGTGTTCCGTTTCCCACGCCGCAAATTCCGCATAATCTGCGCCGCTCTCGCCGGACGGGAGCGGTCCCGAGCCGGCAAAGTGGCTGTAGGCTTCCCAGAACTTGCAGGTCATTACGGCCGAGGACACGCCGTCGGTGACAATATGATGTGCCACCAGCAGAAGGATACTTTCGTCCTGTTCAAGCTGTCCGCCGGTAAAATGCTCGACGCGGAACCCGCCGTCTTTCAGGTCGAATGGCGCGCGCGCGCACTGGCTGACGAATTCCGCGGCCTCGATTTCCTTCGGCAAGGGCGAGGATTGAAACGAAATCCCCTCCCCGCTTGCCACCAGCCAGGGGTCCCCGTCGTTCTCCATCACTCGCGTAGCGAGGATCGGATAGGCTGACGCCAGCCATTCTGCAGCCTCTTTCAGGGCGCGGCTGTCCATGTTCCGGCATTTGAAGGCCAGGGGCACGTTGTAGTCGCTCGATTGTGGAAACAGCGACTGGAGCACCCAAAGCCCCTTCTGGGAGTCTGCAAGCGGCATCTGGAAGGAACCGGCCCTGGCGGGCGCCTGGCGGATGTGACCGGCCTTGGACCCGGCACTCCCGGAAAGCAGGTTTTCCACCAGCGAGCGGGCGGTTTGCGGGGGTTCGAACGCTTCCGGCTCAAGAGCAACGCCGAAGCTTTCCTCGATCGCATAGCCGAGCCGCATACGGCCCATGGAATCCAGACCGACATCGGCCAGGGGCGCATCGACGTCGACATTTTCCGTCCTGCAGCCAAGCTCGGCAGCAAGGGTTCGGGTGATCTGCCGAAGGGCGTCCCGATCCGGTGATACCGCCACTTCCGCGGTTTCCTCGGCCCGTGGCATCGTCAAGGTTTCGGCCTGCGGGATTTCAGCGGCCGGGCCGGAGCCGGGTCCCTGCGGCAACCAGTGCCTTTCACGTGCGAACGGATAGCCCGGCAGAACCAGCATGGGCCCGCTTGCCTCATCCTGATCTGCGGCCGAGGCAAGGGTTCGGGGGTCTTCCCGATATGCGGGATCGTCCAGCTTTGCCGCCAGCTCTTCCGGGGTGGTGGCAACAAACGCGATGCAGCAGTCGAACCGCTCGCGGCCGTGGCGCAAGGTGCGCGAAACGGCGGCCATGGATACCTGTTCGGTACTGCGGAGAAAGACCGCCAGCTGCCGGCGGAGCTCGGCAAGCTGCCCGGGCGTCCTGGCGGAGACCGGGAACGGTCGCGGCCGGATTTCCTCCTCGATGATCGCCGGAACAGCGGGCGGCTCTTCCAGGATCAGATGGACATTGGATCCGCCCGCTCCGAAGGAACTGATCGCCGCCCGCCTCGGAACCGGTTCGCCGCCAACGATCGGCGGTGACCATGGCGTCAGGCTTGTCTGCGGCCGGAAGGGCGCAGTCTTCAAAAGGTCAGACGCTTCGAACCCCGTTGAGGGAAACAGCATCCGCGCCTCGAACTGCAGCAGCACCTTGGTGAGCTGCGCCAGACCGGAGGCGGCCTCGGCATGGCCGATCTGGGTCTTGACCGATCCGATGGCAATCGGCCCACCATCGCCTGCTCGACCTGAATAGACCTGACCGAGGGCTCTCAGTTCAACGGCATCGCCGATTTGCGAGCCCGTCGCTGCCGCCTCGACAAAACCGATGGTCGTGGGATCGATGCCGGCGCTGGAAAAAGCGTCCTCAAGAAGTCGGACCTGCGCTTCCGCATTGGGCACGCCATAGCCGGCAGAATGGCCGGCATGGTTTGCAAGACTGCCCCTCACCACGCCAAGGATCGTGTCGCCGTCCGCCAGGGCCCGGGCAAGGGGCTTCAGCAATACGGCGCCGACGGCCTCGGCCGGAAGATAGCCGTCCCCCCTGAGAACGCCCGGCTGCCGGGATGACTTCCGACGAGCCCGGCCCGGCTCAGGGCTTCGAATTTCGCCGGGTGGATCGTCAGGTTGACCCCTCCGGCGATGGCAAGGCGGCATTCGCCCGATTTCAGGCTCTGGCAGGCCTGATGGACCGCCTGCAGACCGGAGGAACACATGCTGTCGACGGCAACACTCGGGCCCTGCAGATCGAGGAAGAAGGATACCCGGTTCGCAATGCCCGAATAGGAGGACAGCGCCAGGAGTTTCCGGGTCTCCACGTCGTTGCGGACGCCGGAATATTGCTGATACATCGATCCGACGAAGACGCCGACGCGCTTGTCGTACTGTTCCGCCAGACGTTTGCGGGTAATTCCGGCACGCTCCAGCAGGTGCCAGCTCGTTTCCAGGAACAACCGCTCCTGCGGGTCGGCAAGATCGGCTGCGCGCGGGGTGTAGCCGAAGAACTCCGCGTCGAACCGGTCGACATCGGCGAGAAAACCGCCCCACTTGCAATAGCTGCTGTCCGGCTCTCCCTTCCGCTCGGAAAAGCGCGGCAGCAGATGCGCGCGGTCCGGTGGGATTTCCGTGATCGCGTCGCGCCCTTCCCGAAGCAGCGCCGAAAACGCCTCGATCGTCGCCGCGCCCGGGTAGCGGCCTTCAACCGCGATGATCGCGATGCCGTCGATCTCCGGGTTCCGCCGCTCGCCGCCGGACGTGGCGGAAAGTCGGACCGAAGCCGGCTCTTGTTCACTTGGCGCGCTTCGCGGCCTGTACGATGCCGGGGCCACACCCCGCGCGATCAGCTCATCCGCCAGCTGGCCGATTGTCGGAACCTCGAACAGGATCGTCTGGGGCAACGGTCCGAAGATCTCCTCGAGCGCTTCGACGATCTCCAGTGCCGAAACGGAATCCACGCCGAACCGGTCGATCGTGTCGTCCATGCCCAGCTTGTCCTGCGGAATGCCGAGGCAGCGCGAGAAACACGACCTGATCAGGGCGACCAGCTCATCGCGGTCCGCGGGCAAAGCTTCGGGTTCGGACCGCCTGACTTCGTCAACCCGCCGCGCGGCCGGTGTCGGTCGCAGCAATGGATCGGGACGGACCGGCTGCAAGATCCGGCGCAGCCGGTCCCGATCGCCTTCCAGAACCAGAACCTGGTCTTCGTTTCCGGCCAGCACTGCCTCCAGCGCGGCAAGTCCCGGCCCTGTTTCCAGCGGCCGCACGCCCGCTTCGCGCTCCATGGCTTCCATGGTGCGCGCATCCATCTTCATCCCGCCCTCACGCCAGTAGGGCCAGTCGATGGAGACGGTCCTGCCCTGGCGTGTCCCGGCCCCGACCCGGGTATTTCTTTCCAGGGCATAGCGGTCAAGGAACGCATTTGCCGCTGCATAATCGGACTGGCCCGGATTTCCGAGCGCCCCCGCAGCCGAGGCGAACAGCACGAAGAATTCAAGCGCTCGGTCGCCCAGTGCATCGTCGAGAACGCGCAACCCTGTCACCTTGGGTGCAAGCACCTCGCGCAGCGTTGCGTCATCCTTGTTGAGGAGCAATCCGTCGCGGGTCAGCCCAGCGCCATGTATGACGCCCGTGAGCTGCCCATCCGTCCGTTCGATTTCCTCAAGGAGCGCCATGACCCCCGCCGGATCGGTCACGTCGACCTGCCGGTACCGGATCCGGGCCCCCAGGGCTTCGACTTCGGCGAGACGTTCGGTTACCTCACCCGTCATGAGGGAGCGGCCGGTCAGCCAGAGCCGCGGACGATTGCCGGTTTCCGCAATATGCCGCGCCACACTGAGGCCAATCCCCCCTGCCCCGCCGGTCAGAAGATAGACACCGTTTTCCTTCCAGGGCGACCAGCCGGCCGGGACCGCGGGATCAAGGTCCCGCCAGCGCCGGACATGGCGCCGGCCGTCGCAATATCGGATCATCTCCCGGTCGCGCGCATGCGCCGCGTCGGCCGTAAGATTGCCGGCAAGAGCCTCGCGCGTCCCCTTGACCGCGATCAGCTGACAGGAGAGCTTGCTCTGCTCCAGGGCGGCACAACGCAGCATTCCGCCGAGACCTTCAAGCAGCCCATCGCCGCCGTCGCCGGGAACCACAACCTGCAGCACCCGGTTCTGAGCCCTCTGGACGCCGGGCTTCTTGAGGAGGTCAAGCAGCTTGGACGCATGGAATTCGTAGCGCTTGTCGATCGGGCCGGAGGAGCCATCGAGTTGCACGACCTCGGCGCCCGTATCCCTCAAGGCATCGGCAAGCTCCCGGTCCTTGGCAAGGTCGCCGCAAAGCACGACGGTGCGAAAGCTCGCGGCAGCCGGTTCCGAGCCTGGATCCGGCTGCTCCTGCCAAAGGGGCGCGAACAACATGGGCAGCGGGGCCTGCGGGCGAGCCGCATGTTCGGCCAGCATCTCGAGCTCGGGCAGCCAGCAATAGTCTTCGGCAAAGGGATAGGTCGGCAGGCTGACCGGTCTCGGCTTCGGTCCCGGGCGCAATTCCGGCCAATCGATCCGGGCACCGCGCACCCACTCCCCGGCAAGGATCTCCAACGGCAGCGTGTGGTCCGGCGCGGCACGTTCGCGAGCAGAGGTGCCGCGGTAAACGCCTGCAGCGTCCGTCTCGCCGGCAAGTACACGATCGAGCCTTGCGGCAAGATCCGCCTTGCCTTCTGCGACAATCGCCAGCCTTTCTTCAAAGGCCTCCCGGCCCTCCTGAAGCACGTATGCCGCCGACGGCAGTTGCGTTTCCTCCAGGTTGTCCAGTGCGGCCCGGAAACGTGCGACCAGGACCTCCAGGCGGCAGGCATCGCGGGCGGAGAACGGATAGATCGCCGGGCCGGGAGCCTGACGGTTCTGGACCTCGTCAACATACTCGGCAACGACGAAATGCGCGTTCGACCCGCCTGCCCCGAAGGACGAAAGCCCTGCGATCCGCGGGCCTTCGTCCCGCTGCCAGTCATCGAGCCGCTGTTGAACCCGGAAGGGCGTCGCCGCGAAATCGATGTTCGGATTGAGGTGCTGCGAATGGAGCGAAGGCACCAGGCGGCCATGCTTCAACTGAAGAAGGATTTTCGTCAGTCCGGCTATGCCCGCCGCACTCTCCGCGTGGCCGATATTCGATTTTACCGAACCGATGGCGACGGTTTGATCGCCATCCCGTCCATTGCCGAAAACCTTCGAGAGCGATGCGATTTCGATCGGATCGCCAAGGCTGGTTCCCGTTCCATGGGCTTCGACATAACTGATGTCCCCGGCGGAAACGCCGGATCGCCGCAGGGCCTTTTCGATGACGGCGGCCTGCGCGCCCGGATTGGGCACGGTGTAGCCGTTGGTTTTGCCGCCGTGATTGAGCGCGGATCCGAGGATCACGCCATGGATCCTGTCGCCGTCGGCTTCTGCCCGACTCAGCGGTTTCAGGAGAACCGCACCAACGCCCTCGGCCGGCACGTAGCCGTCGCCGCCTTCGCCAAAGCTCTCGCAGCGCCCCTTGGACGACAGGAACCGGCTCTGCGACAGGGCAAGATACTTATTGGGATGGGGGGTGAGATTGACGCCGCCGGCAAGCGCCACGGAACAGTCGCCGGTCCGCAGGCTTTCGCAGGCGAGGTGAATGGCCGTCAGCGATGACGAGCACATTGAATCGACCGCGATGCTCGGCCCGTGGAAATTAAGGAAGTAGGAAACCCTGTTGGCGATCGACGCCGGACTCCCCGGGATCGCAAGTGGTTGCCCCAGAGCGCTTCGCTCCGCGCCGTAGAGCTGGTATTCCTCCCACATCACGCCTGCGAAGACGCCGACATCGCCGCCGGCCAGCCCGTCCCTGCCGGGCGCCACCGTCGCGCGGGTGTAGCCGGCATCTTCCAGCACTTCCCACGCGCACTGCAGGAAAAGCCGCTCCTGGGGATCCATGAACTGCGCGTCGCGCGGGGCAATGTTAAAGAACATCGGGTCGAAGCGGTCATGCCCCTCGATGAAGCCGCCCCACTTGCTGGTCGTCTTGCCTGCCTTGCGCTCCGGATCGAAATAGAGACTGTGGTCCCACCGGCCGGCGGGTATTTCGGTGATGTTGTCACGGCCGCCGGCGAGGTTCTGCCAGAACTCGTGGAGCGTCCGCGCCCCCGGATAGCGGCCCCCCAAACCGATGATGGCAACCGGCTCCTCCGTGCCCGGTTTCTGCGCTTTTTGCACAACGGCCGCCCGGGACGGCACAGCGCCGCGAGGCTCGTTCTCCGCCGCACCAAGCAGCCCGGCGAGCCGTGCCGCATGGGCATTGAGAAAATGATCGACGAGCGCGCCGAGGGTCTGGTGCTCGAAGAACAGGGTTTTCGACAACGGTCCGAAATCGCGTTCCAGTTCGTCGGTCAAGCGGGTGATGAGGATGGAATCGATGCCGTAGTCTTCCAGCGGAGCCGAAAGCGTGATGGCGGCGGCGTCAATCAGGGTTTCGCGCGCCACCAGAGCGGCGAAATAGCGCTCCGTCGCCTCTCGCAGAGACGGCGTTCTTGCCGGGAGCGTCTCCGCAGGGGTGTCAGGCTTCGGCCCCGTCTGCTTCAAGAGCCGCAGGGTGAACCCCTCGATACGGACGAGGACCCGGCCGGCTCCGTCGGCAAGATCGATGTCCAGCTTGCGAATGCCGCCGGCGACCTTGCGTGCCTGCAGATGGGCCCACATCGTCTCGGTGGTCAAACCGAAAACAGACATCCTGTCAATGCCATAGGGAAGCGCAAGGACCTCCTCTCCGTCGCCGGCAAACAGCGCCAGAGCGGAATGGAAGGCGGCGTCGACGATAACGGGATGCAGGCCGTAGGTCCCCCCGGCACGCCGGGCGGCTTCAGGAAGGCGCAGCCGGGCCAGAACTGTGTTCTTTCCGGATTTCAACCCGGTAACCGCGCGAAAGGCCGGGCCATAATCGATGCCAAGCGAGGCATAGCAGGCATAAAGCCAGTCCGGATCGTGTTCCCTGTCGCAAGCCCGGGCCAGATCATCAAGCGCCAGATGAGGCGGCGGCTCCGGCAGGTCTGTCGTGCGGACTTCTGCACGCATGTATTCGTTGCTGACCTGCCCGGGCTGAACCATGCTCACGGACCAGGCGTCGTCCCCGGTTTGTTTCAATGGCAGCAGGACATCTGCCTGCCGGGTTTCAAGTTCCACCGGCCGGCGCCAGGATATGTTCGAGAATGCCAGCGGCTGTCCGTGCGACCCGGTTTTCACCTCGACTGCCTTGCGCGCAAATTCAATGCTCATGGCGCCCGGCAGGATGCTCCAGCCGTTGATCCGGTGATCCTGCAGATAGAAGTCCCCGGCATCGAGCCGTACCGAAAGATCCGCTTCGCCGGAAACGTTTGCGGGGCGTTCGCCCACTGCGGAGATCCTCCGGCTGTTATGGATGTCCCGGGCAAAGGGATAGGTGGGCAGCCTCAGGCGCCGGTGCGGCCGGGTCGCAAAGCTGAGCCAGTCCACCGATCCGCCATCGACCCAATGGCGAGCGATTTCAGTCAGGCCCGCGGACCGTGACAGCGTGCCTTCGCTCCGGGTCGCTTCTGCCGTGGTCCAGAGCCCGGACGCCGTTCCTTCCGACAGATACGTCTTCAGGATTCCGGCCAGCTCTTCGACACTGCCGGCAACGATCGCCAGGCGCTCGCGGAGCGCGGCGCGGCCGACCTGGAGCGTGTGGGCCAGATCTGCCGGGTCCAGATCCCGGGCGCGGTCCCTCTCAAGGAAATCGAGAAGGTTGGTGACTATTTCTGCCAGGCGTTCCTTGTCCCGTGCAGATATGACAAAGAGGAACGGTCCCACGGAGCTGTCGGCCGATGCAGGCGGTTCCGGCCGGTATTCTTCCAGCACCGAATGCGCATTGACCCCGCCGAATCCGAAGCTGCTGACCCCGGCCCGCAGGGGCAGGGCAAAACCCTTGCCGTCGGTGACCGGTGTCCAGGCCGAAGCTTCGCGAACGATCCGGAACGGTGTGCCTTCCAGATCGATGAAGGGGTTGATTTCGCTGCAATGAAGGCTCGGGGCGAGGCGCCGGTGCTCGAACTGCTTCAAGACCTTGATGACGCCGGCAACACCTGCAGCGAGCTCCAGATGGCCGATATTGGTCTTGACCGATCCGAGAGCGATGCCCTCGCCGGTCAGCTCGTGTCCGGTTCCGCAGAAGGAGGAGAACGCGGATTTCAGGGCATTGATCTCGACCGGATCTCCGAGAGCCGTTCCGGTGCCATGGGCTTCGATATAGCCGACGGTCCGCGGGTCGATACCCGCCTTGCCATAGGCAGCTTTCAGCAGTTCCGCCTGCGCCTGGGTGTTGGGCGCCGTCAGGGAATTGGCATGACCGCCGTGATTGATCGCCGTGGAGAGCACGGTGGCGAGGATCGGATCGCCATCCCGCTGCGCGTCCGAGCGGCGGCGCAGGAACAGCATTCCAACGCCTTCGCCGCGCACATAACCGTTCGCTGCGGCGGAAAAGGTCTTGCAGCGCCCGTCCGGCGACAGCATTCCGGCCTTGGCAAAATTGATATGCGCGTCCGGCGTGACGATCGTGTTCACGCCGCCGACCAGGGCCATGTCGCAGTCGCCGGCCTCGATCGCCTGCACCGCCCTATGCAGGGCGACCAGCGAGCTCGAGCAGGCCGTTTCGACGGGCTCGCTCGGACCGTGCAGATCGAGGAAATAGCTGATCCGGTTCGGGCCGACGGAGGGAACGGAGCCGGTTGCGACGTAGCCTTCGCCGCCCGCATCGTCCTCGACGGCATCGCTGTAACCGCTCGAGGACGTTCCAACGAACACGCCAACCTTCCGGCCGGCAAGGCTTTTCGGCGAGTGGCCGGCATCCTCGATGGCCTTCCAGGCATGGATCAGCATCAACCGTTGCTGCGGATCCATGAGCTTGGCTTCGCGCGGCGAGATATTGAAGAACAACGGATCGAACTCGAAGACGCCGTCCGTGAAGCCGCCCCAATGGATGTCCGTCTTGCCGGGCTGGAGCTTCGGGTCGCCGTCGACGGCCCGCCAGTCCCAACGATCTTCCGGGATCCGGGAGATGCAGTCGCGCCCGGCAATCAGGTTGCTCCAGAATTCGTCCGTATCCCGGGCCATCGGAAATGCACCGCTCTGGCCGACGATGACGACAGGATCTCCTCCCCCGCGCTCTCCTTGTTCGGGACCAGCATCGAAAGCTGCCGGGAACGCAGGGCTATCGTCCGGTATTGCAGCACTCCCGTCATTCCAGGAAGCGGCTGCCGCGCCGGACGTTTCACCGTCCAGACCAAGCTGTCCGTCGCTGAGGTCGCCTGCGATATGCTCGCCCAGCCGGGCAAGTGTCGCGAATTCGAAAAAATCGGCGGGGGTCAGGGAGAGGCCAAGCTCGGCGTTGATGCGCGAGGCAAAGGCGGTCATCGTGATGGAATCGAAGCCGAAGTCGCCAAGTTCGGCGTCGACGTCAAGCACTTCCGGCTCGACCTCCAACGTGCGCGCGGCAATTTCCGTGACAAGTGCAAGCGCCCTCGCCTGCCGGTCCGCTGTACGCACCGGTTGGCTGCCGGATGGTTCGTTCCCGGACGCGGCAGGCCGGACGGTAAAGTCCCGCAGGCTGATCGCCACCTTGCCGCTGTCGTCACAGATATCGATGGAAGCGCCGCCGATCCCCGGGCGGATAATCGCCCACATTCGGGGCTCCGTTTCGGCGAAAACCTGGACGCTGCGCACCGAATAGGGCAGAGCCAGCCCGTCGGAGCGCTCGTCCTCCAGTCCCAGGACCGCCTGCAGGGCACCATCGAGAATGGCAGGGTTCAGCTTCGGCGTGCGGTCCGCGGCGGCAGGCAGCTCGAGCCTTGCGAGGACTGTTTCCGCCCCTTTCCAGAGGCCGGTGACCGCCCGTTGCGCCGGACCGTATTGCAGCCCCATATCCGCAAAGCGCCGGTAGAGGGCTTCAACATCGACTTCCTGACCTGCCGCCTTTCTCGCGCCCTCAAGATCGGCTTGCGGGGCCGCGACGTGCTTCAAGAGCCGCGCGACGCCCCGGGCAATGTGCCGCCGGCCGCCGGATGCGGTGACCGCATATTGCAGGTCGCCCGACCCGCCCCGATCAAGGCTCACCTCGATGCGCTCCGGACCGCTTTCGACCGGCAGCGGTTCGGTCCAGCTGTGTCCGATCAGCTCGAAGCCGCCTGTGCCTTCGCCTTGCCGCGACAGCGCCGCGCGCACGAGTTCGAAGCACATGACGCCGGGCAGCACCCTGGCGCCGAGGACGAGATGATCCCGCACGAAGCTTTCCGATCCGTCGAGCGACAGTTCATAGCCGGGTACCTGCTGTTGCCGGGAAGCAGCAGGTGGGGCTGCCTTGCCGACCCAGTAGGACGTCCTGGCGAAGGGATAGCCGGGGAGCGCAATGCGCCTGCCGGGGCGAGCCTTGCGGATAGATGTCCAGTCGACGGAGAACCCGCCGACCCAGAGTGCAAGCAGATCATCCGCCCGCCCCCTGTCGGCAAGGCTCGACGCGGCTTCACGCAGGGGCCCGTCCGTTGCCAGAACCGAAGTGGCCTTGCGGTTCGCCGCGAGCCGTCCGGTATGGACGGGCGAACCGGCGTTACCCTGGATAAATGCTCCAAGCCTGTCGCGGATCTCGTCCTTCGACGCAGCCAGGAAGCCGAGGCGGAACTCCATTGGCTCGCGGGCGACCTGCAGGGTGTGGGCGATATCGCACAGCTCTGCCGCCCGGCCCGGGCCGGACAGGAAAGCCTCCAGGAGAACGGCGCTCTCCGTCAGCT
The DNA here is from genome assembly GCF_026240905.1 of Roseibium salinum. Lineage (NCBI taxonomy): Bacteria > Pseudomonadati > Pseudomonadota > Alphaproteobacteria > Hyphomicrobiales > Stappiaceae > Roseibium > Roseibium salinum. The sequence goes on along the minus strand of NZ_JAPEVI010000003.1, from coordinate 4,694,385 downwards.
GGCTTTCGGATCTGGCGGAAAGGACGATCAGCTCCGGAGACGAGACCAGCACAGGTGCGCGCTCGTTCTCGCCGGTGGCGGCATATTCCTCCAGCACAACATGGGCGTTGCTGCCGCCGAACCCAAAACTGCTGACTCCCGCCCGCAGGGGCAGCGCCCTGCTCTCGATGTCCAGCGGGCGCTGCCACGCGCTGGCGTGCCGGGCGACACGGAACGGGCTTCTCTCCAGCTTCAGATGCGGGTTCAGTACCTCTGAATGCAGGCTTGCGGCGATTTCGCCGTGGCGCATCTGAAGCAGGACCTTGATCAGCCCGGCAACACCGGCGGCCAGTTCCAGGTGGCCGATATTGGACTTGACCGATCCGAGCGTGCAGACTTGGTCCGGCGCCGGTCCGTGGTCCGCCTCGGCCTGCCGGGCCAGATCCGTGAAGGCCGCCGTCAGGGCTTCCACCTCGATCGGATCGCCGAGCGGCGTCCCGGTGCCGTGCGCTTCGATGTAACTGACCGTGCGCGGATCAAAGCCGGCGCGGGCATAAGCCGTGCGCAGCAGGTCCGCCTGGGCCCTGGGGTTGGGCGCGGTCAGCGACGCGGCATGGCCGCCATGGTTCTCCGCGCTGGCTCGAATGACGGCCAGGATCCGGTCTCCGTCCCGCTCGGCATCGGCGAGCGGCTTCAAGAACACCAGCCCGACGCCCTCGCCGCGCGCATATCCGTCCGCATTTGCCGAGAACGGTTTGCACTTGCCGCCCGGCGAAAGCATCCCGGCCTTGGAGAAGCCCACGAAGGCTTCCGGATTGAGCAGAGCATTGATGCCACCCGCGATGGCAGCCGTGCAATGCCCGGACCGGATGGCTTCGACGGCGCGGTGAATGGCGATCAACGCGCTGGAACAGGCCGTTTCGACGGCAATGCTCGGTCCGTGGAAATCATAATAGTAGCTGATCCGGTTCGGTCCGAGCGAAGGCGCGAGACCGGCCATTGCGTAGCCTTCGATGGCACTCCCGGAGCCGGCGACCAGACGGGCGTAACCCGTATCGGCGGTGCCGATGAAAACACCGGTCTGCGATCCCTTGAGGGACGCGGGCGCATAGCCGGCATCTTCCATCAGCCGCCAGGCCTGTGTCAGCAGCAGCCGTTGCTGGGGATCCATCATCCGCGCTTCGGGAGCGGATATGCCGAAGAACGGCGCGTCGAATTCCGCCATGCCTTCGATGAAGCCACCCCATTTGACGTTTCCGCGTCCCGGCTCCGACAGCGGATCGCCCCAGTAGTCGCGCCAGTCCCACCGATCCGGCGGGATCTCCTCGATACAGTCCCGCCCCTGTCGCAGCACCTCCCAGAAGGCGGCGACATCCGGCGCGCCGGGGAAACAACAGCTCATGCCGATGATCGCGATTGCCCCGTCCGCTCGTTGCTCCGAAGCCGCCTCCCGGCGCGGCGCCGCCGGAGCAACGGCACTACGATCGTCCGCCTGCGTCTCCAGGGCTCGTGGAGCCTCAAGCTCCCCGCCCCGCTCATCGGCCGGTTCGGGCGCAATCCCGAGCGCTGCGACCATCGCCTCCGGCCACTCGCTGCCCAGATGCTCCGCCAGCCCTCCCAGGGTCGGGTATTCGAAGAAAAGTGTCGGGGTGATTTCGAGGTCGAACCGGTCGTTCAGCCGGTTTGCGAACTGGGTGAAACCGATGGAGTCGAACCCGTATTCGGCAAGTTCCTCGTCCGGGTCGAGATCGTCAGGCGATACCTTGAGCTGGGCGCCCGTCTCCTCGGTCAGGCATGCAAGCACCCGCCTGCGGAGGTTCTCCGCATTGACGGACGGGCGCATTCGCGCCGTGTCGGCCTCTGCCGATGGGGCCGACACGCGCGCCTCGAACGTGCCGGCAACGAAGTCGCGGATCTTCGCCGTATTTCCGGCGGCAATCAGGACACGCGCGGCGGTGTCGTTCAGCGCTCCATGGAAGGCTTCGAGACCGGTCCGCGTTTCCAGCGGGACGAGCCCCGTGGACCGGCGCATGAGATTCTGCTGCGCCGCATCGAGCCCCATGCCGCCCTCCCGCCACAGCGGCCAGGCGATCGAGACGGTCCGGCCCCGGCAAAGTCCGTTCCGGCGGCGCTGTTCGCGGTCCTCGGCAAAGCCGTCGAGGAAGGCGTTGGCCGCCGCATAATCGGCCTGCCCCGCATTGCCGACGATGCCGGAGATCGAAGAGAACAGGACAAGGAAATCCAGCGGCGCGTCGGCGATCGCCTTGTCGAGCGCGACGGCCCCTGTCACCTTCGGACCAAGGACGGTACCGAGCTGGTCCGGCGTCTTGCCGGCCAAGGCGCCGTCCTGGACGACACCGGCAGCATGGATGACCCCGTCCAGGCCGCCATGTTCTTCGCGGATGGCGGCGACCATCGCCGTGAGGGCGTTTTCGTCCGCCAGATCGACAAATCTATGATGAAGACCGGGCGTCTCCTCTATCCAGGCCGCAAGTTCGGGGCTGGGTGCGTTGCGGCTTGCAAGGACCACGGTCGCATTCGGCTGGCGCTCCAGGATGTCGGACGCGAGCAACCGGCCGAGTTTGCCGGTCCCGCCGGTAATCAGATAGACACCCTCCGGCCGCCACGGAGGGTCGACCTTTTCAGGACCTGCGCCCGTCTGCTGCCAGACCTCGGCGGCCAGTCCGTCCGGGCGCAGCCTGAGCAGCGCTCCGGAGGCAGCCATTGCCGCCTGGCGCAAAGTCCCGGCCAGTTCATTTTCCGGGACTTCTTCGCTCAGGAATAGAACCTGACCAGTGATTTTCGGATGTTCCCGGGAGATGCTGCGCAGCATGGCGGCGAGACCGCCAAGCGGCAAATCGCGCGCTTGGGGGCCAAACACCAATTGGATGAGGCCCGAGCCGTCCTTGAGCAGATCCTGCGCAACCGCCATCAGTTGTCGCGCGAGGTGCGCGTAACGCTCGGCGAGGGACGCATCCGGATTGTCGTCAAGCCGCCGGCATTCCCATCCCGCAAGACCGGAACTCAGTTTTTGAAGGTCGATCTCGGGTGAGACCACAAGAACGATCTTCCTGCGCCCATCCTCGACGGCCGGCGCGGTCGGCAGCGGTTTCCAGACAGGTTTGAAACGGAGAATGTCCTGATTGCCGGACCTTGCCAGAAGCCGCGTCGCAAAGCCCGACAGCGCCACCCTGACGCTGCCATTGTCGGCGACAAGATCGATATCCATCTTGCGCTGGCTGGCGCTGCCGCTCGTCTGCTGGCGCACATGTGCCCACATCTGCGCCTTGCAGGGACCTGAAACCTCAACCGTGTCGATGGAAAACGGCAAGGCCGTCTGCCCTGATCCGTCGTCCTTCGGCACGAGACCGATCGCGGCCTGGAGCGCGCCGTCGAGAAGGCTCGGATGAAGCTGGAAATCATCCTGGGACTTCAACAGATCATCCGGCAGTTCGATGCGCGCAAGCACTTCGCCGCCATTTTCCGCCTCCGACAAGACGGACAGTTTTGTCAGGACCCGGTGGGCGGGTCCATAGGCCAGCCCCATGGCGTCAAAGACGCTGTAGATGTCAGCAGAATCCAGGTGGCGGGCCGGTGCGGATTGGAGAGACGCCAGATCGGCGGTCCTGCCTTTGGACTGTTCGCCAGAGCTGACACGCATCTGCGCGTGAACGATCCGCTCGCCCGAGCCCGGCCGGCTTGAAATCTCGATCCGCGCACCGCCCTCCGGCGTTCGGCTGAATTCGCAGGTCACATCGACCGGCGCGTCGACGGCGAGCGGCGTCATCCAGACCACCTGCCGCAGAACCGGACGGACGAACCCCTCCTCTTCGGCCGCTCGCCGGGCAAGCTCCAGATAGGCAACGCCCGGCAAGGTCGGCCTGCCCGCGACCCTGTGGTCGGCAAGGAAGTGTTCCGCTCCCGTGAATCTCACCTGATAGCAGCCATCTCCTTGCCGAACGGGCCGCAGAGATATCGCTTTCACCGGCGCGCACATGGCATCTTCGGGCAGCCAGAAGCGCTTGCGCTGGAACGCATAGCCCGGCAGGGACACTCTGCGCGGGCGGATGTCGCCGTAAAGCGCCAGCCAGTCGACGTCATCGCCGGCGGCCCAACGGGCGGCAACGGTTTCCGCAGGAACCGTGCTGGGGTCCAGCGGGTCCTTTCGCTCGCGCCGACCCGCGGGGACTTCGCCGACGGCCGCGCGGGTTTCGTCTCCTGCAAGAAAGGCATCGATCCGCTCCACCAGCTCGCCGGTATCGGCAGCGACAAAGGCCACGCGGTGGCGCATGGCGTCCCGTCCGGTCTGCAGCGTATAGGCGAATTCCGCCAACCCGGTGCTCCCGGCAACCTCTCTCAGCCAGGCAATCATGTCGTTGAGCGCAGCTTTCGACCTGGCCGAAACCGGCACGACGACTGGCTGCGGAAGAGGTGCGGATGGCGTCTCTCTTCCTTGCGGATAGTCCTCGATCACCAGATGCACATTGGCGCCGCCTGCGCCAAAGGAACTGAGACCGGCGCGGCGCGGCTGCCTCACGCCGTCGACCACCGGCTGGTCCCACGGCTCTGCGTCCTGCAGCAGGAAGAACAGACCGCCCTCCAGTTCCAGAAGCGGGTTGGGATCGGCGCAGTGCAGCGTGCGGTAGCGGGTGCGACTGCGTATGGCGAGAAGCACCTTGATCAGCCCCGCAACGCCTGCCGCCGTTTCGGCATGCCCGATGTTGGATTTCACCGAGCCGAGGCCGATGGTCGCCGCCTCGGGTATCTCAATGCCGCGATCCTTGAAAAGCTCCGTAAAGGCCAGCCGAAGTCCCTCGACCTCGATCGGGTCCCCGAGCGGCGTTCCCGTTCCGTGGCACTCGATCAGTCCGATGCTGCGCGGGTCGACGCCCGCCTGCCGGTGAGCCTCGATGATCAGCCGCGCCTGGGCCTTCGGGTTGGGAGCGGTAAGCGAGGTCGCCCCGCCGCCATGGTGCTCGGCGGACCCCCGGATTACGCCGAGAATGGGATCGCCGTCGCGCTCGGCGAGATCCAGTCGTTTCAAAAGCACCGCGCCGACGCCGTCCGCCCGGGCATAGCCATTGGCCTGGCTGGAAAAGGTCTTGCAGCGGCCGTCCGGCGTGATCATGCCCACCTTGGAGAACATGATGTGCTGGGTCGGCGACAGCATCAGGTTGGAGCCGCCCGCGATGGCCATTTCGCAGCCCTCGTGGCGAATGCTCATGACCGCCCGGTGGACGGCGACCAGCGAACTGGAGCAGGCGGTGTCGATCACTTCGCTCGGCCCGTGGATGTCCAGGAGGAAAGACAGGCGGTTCGGGCAGAAGGCATGGCCGATCCCCGTCAGCTGCTGCGCCTCCATGATCCCGGCCTGGTTGACCATATTGGTGTAGTCGAGCAGGTTGATGCCGAGGAACAGGCCGATCTTCTTGCCTGAAAGCGATCCCGGCGCATGACCGGCCCGTTCGATCAGGTGCCACACGCATTCCATAAACAGCCGGTGCTGAGGATCCATCAGCTCGGCCTCGCGCGGCGAGATGTTGAAGAAGGCGGCGTCGAACCGGTCCACGTCCGGGACGAAGCCGCCATATTTCACATCCGTGAAGGAACCCTTTTTCGGATCGCCATGAACGGATCGCCAGTCCCAGCGGTCGCCCGGTATTTCCTCGATGCAATCGTCGCCCGCCGCCAGATGGGCCTCGAAGGTGTCGAGATCCGGGCTTTGCGGAAACATGCCCTCCATGGAGATGATGGCAATCGGGACGGCGGCCGGGGCCGTGTCGGAAACGGCGGCGGGCGATGCCGGCTTCTGCCTTCCCGGCGTCTTCGCGGCCGGTTTTCTCGAGCCTGCCGCGGCTTTCATGTGCCGGGCGATCCAGCTGACTTCCAGGTTTTGTGCGGGGGCCGGGATTTCCCGGCGGTCTTCGTTCTGATCCGGCAGTGCGGCAGGTTCTGGCACGTCGGGTTCGCCGGTTTCCGCAGCATCGGCCTTCGCGTAGTGACCGGTGATCGCGGCGCCATGGCGGGCAAAGAGGATCGCGCTCAGGTCCTCGACATGCCTGGCCTCGAAGAACGTGGTCGGAGCAACGGAAATGCCGAAGTGCCTGGAAATCTGCACCATGACTTCGGTAATGGCGATGGAATCGATGCCGAGATTGGCGAGGTTCTCCTGCGGATCGAGCTGGTCCTCGGGCATGCGCAGGGCAGCGGCGGCGATCTTCCAGACGTCGCGCGCCAGCCGGTCTTCGGCGGAGAGCTCCGTTTCGCCTGCGGCGGCGCCCTTTAGGCTCCGGGCGTCCTGGCGTTCCGCATCAAGGCGCAAACGGGCCCGCTCGACAAGTTCCTTGTCGATAAGTCCCGCCATGCGGTCGCGCAGATCGCCGCCGCCTCCGGAAGTCATTCCGCCGGCTCCTCCTGTTTGACTGGCGCATTCTCGGCCAGCATATCCCGGTAGCGCCGCATATGGCCAAGCAGTTTCCAGAGATCCGCTTCCCACTGATGGCGGTAGGACTCGATGAAATAGGCCTGGCCGAGATCCGGCGTGTCGGCTGTCTTCGCCTTCAGGAAACGCTCAAGGCCCGATGTCCTGCCGAAAAAGGCTCTCGCATAGTTCAGCACGAACAGGCCCTGCGTCTTCAGGCCGTCGCCAAGGCCGCCCGCGGCGTTGATGAAGCCCATGAACAGGATGTTGTCATGGTTTCTCGGCGTGGAATGCAGGAAGAGATCCGGGATGTCCCCCTTCCATTCCAGAAGGCTGTTATCGAGGAACGGAAAGTCCCGCCGGTAGCCCGTCGCATAGAGCACGGTATCGACCTCTGCGGAACTGCCGTCCTGGAAATGCACCGTCTTGCCTTCAAATCGCTCGACATCACCCTTGGGCGCGATGTCGCCATGGCCGATATGGTAGAGCAGCAGCGAGTTCATCACCGGATGGGCGGCGTCGAGCGGATAATCCGGGCGGGGTAAGCCGTAGTCGGTGCCGTCATAGCCCGCGAACTTGAAGACCTCGGCGATATAGGCGAGCGTTTCCTCCCGGGTGCCGAACTTGTTGCCGAGCTCCATCATCCATTGCGGTGTCGGTTTGCCGTTGATGAATTTCGGCTGGTAATAGTAACCACGCCGGGTGCTGTGCAGAACCTCATCGGCCGCCCGCACGGCATCGACCGCGATGTCGCAACCCGAATTGCCGCCGCCGACCACCAGGACGCGCTGACCGGACAGCTGATCGGCCGACTTGTAGTCGCGGGCATGCAGCACCTTGCCGCCAAACGCCCCGGGATAGGCCGGCTCGGGGTAGCGCGGCACGCGCTGCAGGCCGTTGCAGACCACCACTAGCTCATAGTGGGCGTCGTGGCCCGCGCTGGTCCTCAGCCGCCAGCCCTCGCCTTCCGGTGCCAGTTCCTCCACCGCGGCATTGAAATGCGTCCGCTCGTAAAGACCGAATGCCCTGGCGTATGAGCGGATATAGGCCAGCATCTGACGATGATTGGGATAGGTCGGATAGTCTTCCGGCATCGGGAAGTCCGGCACCTGCGTGTTGAATTTCGGCGAAATGAGGTGGAGCGATCTGTATGTCCGCCCGCTTTCGGCTTCCGCATTCCAGACGCCGCCGAAATCCGCCTCCGCTTCGAAGATCTCGACCGGTATGCCGCCCTCGATGAGTTCGCGCGCAACGCCGATGCCGGTCGGTCCGCCGCCGATAATCGCAACGGTTTTCTGCCTGGAGTTCATGAACGGGCCTCCTCGCCGGAACCGAAGACGATCTCCCGGCTCTGCTCCTGTCTTGCCAGCCTGACGCCGTCCAGACGCAGGCATTCGCGCCCATCCTCATTGAAGAGCCCGACATTCAGCGTGCTTGATCCTTCACCGCGCGCAGTCTCCGATATCCTGACCAGAACCTTGTCCCCCACCGGTGCAAAGCTTCGGATCGCCTCAAGGCTGAGCGGGAAGGCCAGCGCATTGGCCGGTCCCGCATCAGCGACCCAGCCCGCAAAGCGGAAGGTCGTCAGACGCCAGACGGTGTCCAGCACGTATGGATCGAACACCATGCCATGCCGGTCCTTGTCGGGCCCAGGTGGCGGTGCCAGACGCGCAAGCAGCACATCTCCATCCCGGTGAACGGCGGTGACCGCTGCCATCTCCGGGGCGGACTGGCCGGAATGGACGGCGCAGCGCTCCGCAAAAGCGCGGAATGTCTGCGAGACGTCGTGCCCCGATAGCGCCCCGGCGGAAGCGTCGAACCTGCCGCCCTCCCCCGGCTCAGGTCCGACGGACCCCAGATGGCACGGCGCATCCTCTTCACCGTCCGCCTCGAGGCGGTAGAGCAGGCCTTCCGGATCGGCCATGGCCGTGATCCGAATATCGCGCGGCTTGCCGTTGATCCTGACGGGCCGCCCCCACAGAAGCTGTTCGAGGGCGCGCACGGGTATTCCGGAGAGCCGTTCCAGGGCGGCCCTTGCCAACTCGGGCAGTAACAGGCCGGTGACCAGTCGCTCCTCTCCGCTCGTGTGGGTGGTGAGATAGGGTTCGTCTCCCCGCAGACGCACGGTCAAGCTGCCGAATTCGCCGTCCGAGGGAAGGGAGGAAAGGATCCGGTTTTCTGGCCGGACCACCGGGGCGACGGGCAATGCGGTTTTCACGACGGGAGCCTGGACCCAATAGCGGGTCTTGGCAAACGGATATCCGGGAATGTGGATGCGCCGCGCGGTTGCCTGCGGCCAGGCAACATCAAGCCCCTTGGCCCAAAGCCCGGCGGCCTTGTCCATCCGGGCCGGATTGCCCGACCGGAGCCAGTTCCCGATCAGGGCCGTTGCCTCGTCATCCGTACCGAAAACCGCCACGGCGTTCGGGTCTCTCGAAGACTGGTGAACGCCCGGGACCGGACTTCCGGCAACCACCGAGGCCAGTTTGCGCAGGAGATCGCCCCGGCCTTCGAAGACAAAGGCAAGACGCTCGCTGAAGCCGGGCCGGCCATGCTGGAGCGTTGCGGCGAGCGCCGCAAGGTCGAGATCCGGCTCGCAGCTCACGAACCGCTCCATGGCTGCGGCATAGTCGGAGAGGCGACCGGCATCGCGTGCGGACAGCGTGAACACCAGGGGCTCTTGGGCCGGTGCGACGGCGTGCCGGGGGGTCGCGTATTCCTCCAGAACGACGTGGGCGTTGGTGCCGCTGAACCCGAAGGAGCTGACGCCGGCGCGGCGCGGCGTGCCGGACGGTTTCTGCCAGTCCTGCAGGGACCGGCTGACAACGAAGGGAGTGCGGTCGAACGGAATGTGGCTGTTGAGGCTTTCCACGTTGATGGATGGCGGGATCTGGCGGTGCGCGAGGGCGAGCATCGCCTTCAGCGCTCCGGCGATCCCGGCGGAGGCAAGCAGATGACCGACATTGCTCTTCACCGAGCCGATGGCACAGGGCGTCGCCGGCGAAACGCCGCTGAACGCATCCGTCAGTCCCTCTACTTCGATCGGGTCTCCGAGCGCCGTTCCCGTTCCATGGCATTCGACCAGGCCGATGGTCGTCGGGTCGATGCCGAACCGCTGGTGGACCTCCCTGACAAGTGCGGTCTGGGCCTGCGGATTGGGCGCCGTGATGCCATTGGTGCGGCCGTCCTGGTTGACGCCCCAGCCACGGATGACCGCGTGGACGGGATCGCCGTCGCGCTCGGCATCGGACAGGCGTTTCAGGAGGACGGCACCGACGCCTTCCCCGGGAACAAAACCGTTGGCACGCTCGTCAAAGGAGAAGCAGCGGCCATCGGCGGACAGCATGCCGACCTTCGCCGTGTCGATGAACATGTCCGGCCCGACCAGTACGCAGGCGCCACCGGCAAGGGCCATGTCGCAGTTGCCGGTCAGCAGGCTTTCGCAGGCCTGTGCCAGCGCGACGAGGGAGCTGGAGCAAGCCGTATCGATCGAAAGGCATGGCCCGCGCAGATCGAGCAGATAGGAAATGCGCGCGGCGAGGATCGAACCGGAACTGCCCAGCAGGCTGTAGGTGTTGCGCTCCTCGATGAGATCCTGGTAGCCGCTCGGTCCTGAGGAAACATAGACGCCGCAACGGCTTCCGGAGAGCCTCAGCGGATCGATCCCGGCATCCTCGATGGCATGCCAGGCAGTTTCCAGGAAGAGACGCTGCTGCGGGTCCATCAGCTCCGCCTCGCGCGGCGTGATGTTGAAGAAGCGGGCATCGAAAGCGTCGGCTTCGTCCAGCGCGCCCATCCACTTGCAATAGGTCTTGCCCGGGGCCTGGGGATCGGGATCGTAGTAGCGCTCAACATCCCACCGGGAGGCCGGCACTTCATCGATACAGTCCCGGCCGGAGCGGATGTTCTCCCAGAATTCGCCCAGGGACCCCGCCTTGGGAAACTTTCCCGCCGCCCCGATGATCGCGATGGCTTCTGCCGTGTTTTGTCCGGAAGCCGGCTCCGGTGCCGACGGCGCGGCGACGTGGTTTCCTGCGGGACGGACCGGATTGCTCTCCCTTGCAGGTTCCACAGGTGTCGCGTCGCCTGTCTGCCCCGCGATGTGATCCACCAATGCGCCGACGGTCGGATGGGCGTAGACGGCGGTCGCGGCAAGATTGATGGCGAATTTCCGATTGAGAGTGCGGATCCAGGTCACGGCGAGAATGGAATCCAGCCCCAGCTCAAGGAAGCTGTTGCCGTCATGGATGTCCGCCGTGTCGATCATCAGATCCTGCGCCAGCGATGCCACGATCTGCGCCCTGAGCACCTCCGTTCCGGCTTTCTTTTCCGGAAGCGCGGGCTGTGCCGCAACCGCTTCGGTCGATGTCGTTCCGGGGTCGACCGGCTTCGCCAGCTGCGCGACATGAGCGGCCAGCGCGCCGACCGTCGGATGCGCATAGACCGCCGTTGCGGGCAGGTCGATGTTGAACTTCCGGTTCAGATTGCGGATCCAGGTCACGGCCAGAATGGAATCGAGACCCAGGTCCAGGAAACTGTCGCCCTCTCGGATATCCGCCACATCGATCATCAGGTCGTCGGCCAGCGAGGAGATGACCTGCCTGCGGATCGCGTCGCTTGCGGCAGGTTTTGCTTCCGCCGCAGGCCGCTCCGTGCCGAACCTGTCGGCGATCCGGTCGCGCACCGTGTCGTTGCCGACGAAGGTCTTCTCATGCATGGCGAGCTCCCTGCTCAGAACCGCATCGAGATGCGACCGCAAAGGGGTCGCGAGGGCCGACTTCAATGCCAGAAGTTCATCGCGCGGTTGTTCTGCAAGCCTGTGTGCCGCGGCCAGCGCGGCGGGCAACACATCGCGTGCGGGCATCACAGCAAGATCGGGCGACCGCTCTCCCAGCTCCCGGCCGCGATATTCGCGCGCGGTGAACAGCACTTCCCGGCCGAGGGGATCGCGGAGCCGGTGCGGGAAGATCATCGTGGCACCGGCTCCGGGGGTGAAGCCGTACCACAGATAGTTGCTGTGATAGATGCCTTCGGCCGCGAAGATCGCCCGGTCGCAATACATGCCAAGCGACCAGCCCGCGCCGATACCGTGCCCCTGCATGGCTGCGATCACGGGCAGCGGACAGGTCAGGGGCAGCGAATAGATCCGCCGGTCCGTGAACCGCCCCTCACCGCGCTGCAACTCCGACAGGCCGTCCGCTGTGCCGCCGCAGGCGAAATAGGACGCATGACCGGTCAAGACGACGACCCTGGTCTCTCTCAGCTCGCTGATCCTTGCGAACGCTTCCTCAAGCCCGTCCATGAAGGCGGGCGTGAACATGTTCCGCCCGTCCCGCTCGTTCATGGTCAGGACGACGACGCCATCCTCATGGAGGTCCAGTTCCATGACCGGCGTCTTGAGGGCGAGCCTGCGCGGTTCACCGAAACGAGCCGCCTGCGGCGCCAGGTCAAGGCTGAGTTCCGCCGGTTTCAGATCTCTCAAGAGCCTTGGCAGATCCCGGCGCATATGCGCTTTCAGGAGTACCAGCGCCTCGCGCGGCGCCTTGGCGATCTGCGCGGCGAGCTCCATCGCAGCAGCGGTCTGCCGGCCTTCCTGAACCGGTATTGCGCCTGCCGGACGACCTCTCTCGTCCGCCGTTTCGGAGGCAACCACGAAATCCGCCGAACTGGCTAACCCGCATGCAGATACCGGCAGATCTGCACCAGCAGAAACAACCACGGGCAGCGCACAGTTTCTGAGCGCCTCCGGCTCAAGCTCGGCCCAGGCGTGATCGGGGCTCACCGCGTCGAGCGAAATGACGATGGCCCGGACGGTCTCGTCCCGTCCCGCAGCCGCAAGCGCGCCGGCCAGTTCGCCGGCAAGGCCGCCGTCCATGGGCCCGGCAAGTTTCAGCGTCCGGACACCGTCCCCATCGGGCTCAAGGCTCAGGCTGCCTTTGCGCACGACCGGTTCCCGCGCTTGCAGCGGCAGCAGGCGGACCTTGTGAGAGCGGACGACATTGCGCCGTGCAACGAAGGTCGTCATGGCGGCAGGCGCGGCGAGCGTGACCTTCCCGCGGGGCGCTGTGACACCTGCTCCGGATTCGCCTTGCGCCAACGCCTTTTCCTGCTCGCGCGGCTGCTCGATCCGCCTTTCCTCCGGCCGGGAAGGACCGACCCAGTAGCTCTTGCGCGCAAACGGATAGGCCGGAAGCGGCACTCTTCTGCGGGGTGTCGCAAAAAGATCATTCGGATCAAGACGCTGGTCCGACAGGTAGGCCCGTCCAAGCTGTGCCAGGGCCGAAGCTCTCTCGGGCTCGTTGAGGCCGGTGGCACGCAGGCGAAGGTCTCCACTGTCAGCCTCGGCGCCCGCCGTCACCTGTCCGGTTTCGACACCGCTCGCCGCTTTCCCGGCAAGCCAGGCCCTCAGCGCCGCCTGCAGTTCGCCGAGTTCCCCGGCGACGACGGCCAGCCTGCAGGCGAGATGGCGGCGCCCCGCGATCAAGGTGAAGGCGACGTCTTCGGCATGCAGGTCCGGCCGTTTGTCCAGATGATCGATCAGCCGTTCGGCCTGATTGCGGAGCTGCTCTTGCGTGCGCGCCGACAGCACAAACAGCTGCCCACGCTCCGGCTCCCGCAGGGTTTGCGTTTCCGGAGCTTCCTCGATCACGACATGGGCGTTGGTACCGCTGAACCCGAACGAACTGATCGCCGCACGGCGTCTCGACCCTGAGCGCGGCGGCCACGCTACAGTCCCGCCGTTGATGCTGAACGGTCCACCGGCGAAATCGATTGCCGGATTGCCGCCCGCAAAATGCAGCGTTGGGGGGATCGCGCGGTGCTGCAGGCCGAGGAGCACCTTTGCAAGGCCCGCGATCCCGGCCGCGGTGGTGGCATGGCCGATGTTCGACTTCACGGAACCGAGATAGATGGGGCCGTCCTTCGGGTCCGCGCCGGAAAAGGCACGCACCAAGGCCGCGTGCTCGATCGGATCCCCGAGGGCGGTTCCCGTTCCGTGGGCTTCCACTAAGCCGATGGTTGCCGGATCGATGCCGGCCGCCTGATAGACCTCCCGGATCAATCGTTCCTGGGATGTCGCGCTCGGCGCGGTGATGCCGTTGGTGGTGCCGTCCTGGTTGGTCCCGCTTGCCGCTATCACGCCAAGGATCGTGTCGCCGTCGGCGCGTGCGTCGGCAAGTGGCCGCAGGAGAACGGCCCCGACGGCTTCACCTGGAACGATACCGTCCGCCCCCTTGCCGAAGGCGGCACAGCGGCCGGACGGTGACAGCATTCCCGCCGCATTGGCGTATCGGAAGAAGCGCGGTGAACACTGGACAAACACACCGCCCGCCAGCGCCATATCGCATTCGCCGCTGCGAATGCTTTGGCAGGCCATGTGAAGCGCAACGAGCGAACTGGAGCAGGCCGTATCGACTGCGACGGCCGGCCCTTTCAGGTCGAGCCAGTAAGAGATGCGTGCGGGGATCAGCGACGTGGTGTTGCCCCAGAAGGCCTGGCCGGGCGGTTGCTCGGCAAACAGTTCCTGATAGTCGCCATGGGCGCAACCGACAAAGACCCCGCACCGGCGGCCGATCATGTCTTCTCCGGCATGACCCGCGTTTTCCAGCGTCTTCCAGGCTTCTTCCAGGAAGAGCCGCTGCTGGGGATCCATATAAGTTGCTTCCGTGCCCGAGATGCCGAAGAAGACCGGGTCGAACCGGTCGATCCCGTCCAGGAAGCTGCCGTGACGCCCGTAGCTGCCCTGCTCCGCATCCTTGTAGAAAGGCGCAAGATCGAACCGGTTCACCGGTTCAACCAGATCCCGGGCCGCGATCAGATGCTGCCAGAGGTCGTCCAGCGTTTCCGAACGGGCAAAACGCCCGCTGGCACCGACGATGGCGATGGGTTCGCGATCGGCCCTGCCCGGCCGCGCCGGTCTGCCTTCGGCCTCCGGCGCTGAGCGCAGCGGGGATCCGGACAGGTCATCGCCTGCCGGTGCCGTCTCGCTCGCTCGCGGAAGTCTCGACAGAATGTACGCCTCGAGGCTTCGCGCGTTGGTGAAATCGTAGAGCGCGGTCTGCTCCAGATCGATCCCGAAGGCCTTGCGCAGGCGATGCACAAACTCGGCGCCGAGGATCGAGTCCAGGCCATAATCGGCAAAGCTGCAATGGTCATCGATGGCCGCAGCCGGAACATTCAGCGTGGCGCCGAGTGCCTGGCGCAGAACCGTCTGCACGCTGGAAACCCCGGCCGGCGCGGCGCCGGAAGCCTCATCAGCGGCGGCACGCGGGGCGGTATCCGCCGGAGAGGCCGGGGCCGCAGATGACCGGCTGTCTGCCGGTGACACTCCGGCCGCCTCGACCCTTGCCGCGATAATCTGCTGGCCCAGCTCCTGCTCCCCCGTCGGCGAGGAGGAAACCCACTCGAAACCGGCTTCGCTTAGCGCCTTGCGCCAGTTTTCCGAAGTCAGCGACGGCGTGCCCGGAATACGGCGCTCAGGATCGGTAAACCGCCACCAGCCATCCAGTAGGCCGAAGGTGATATGTGTGAAGAGCGTCGGCTTGCTGGTTTCGTTCATGAGCAAGACCCCGCCGCGAGCCATCGTGAGGCGCACGTTTTCAAGCGTCGTCCGGATATCGGCGGTTGCGTGCAAAACGTTGGCGGCGATCACCAGATCATAGCCGCCGACATCGACGTCCTGTCCGGATATGGGCTTTTCCACGTCGAAGAGCGCGGTTCTGAGGCCTGGAACGAGGTGTGAATAGGACCGCTCGGCATGGATCAGGAAGGCTCGCGAAACATCAGTGTAAAGATATTCGCCGATCCTGTCGGCATAGGGCCTCAACGCTTCGAGCACGGGTTCCGTGGTCCCACCGGTTCCCGCGCCCATTTCCAGGATCCGCAGACCGGCTCGTGCCGGGTCGTGATGTCTGACCACCTGAGCGGCGGCGTCCGCCGTGGAGCGGTTGAACCGTGCGGCGACCGGATTGTCCTTGTAGACCGCCTCGACCAGCGTCTGGCGTCCGTCAGGGAAGAGAACGGCGGTCGCCTTTTTCCGGCCAGTCAGGATGTCCGGCAGTGCACGCAAGGCTGTTTCCGCGAGCTGCATCTGGGCCGATGTGCGGCCGGTTCCCTTCTCCTGCTCCCAAAGGTCCCAGCCCCTGCCGTTGCGTGAAATCGTACCCATACCGTGGGCAGCTGTCAGGGCCTTGGCCGCCTCAAGCCAGGGTCGGAAGGACGTCTCGATCCGTTCTTGCGGGAGCTCCTCAAGGATTTCGGTAAAAACAGCGGCAATCGCCGTTTCCAGCCCGTCCTGCGCCGCCGCCAACTGCGCGTCGCCCGATCCGGACTGAATGGTCTCGCGGAGCGCGGTGATGCTCGCAGCCTCATCCACCCGAGGAGGAACGGCCCCTTGCGCGGCCGGTATCCAGAAGCGCTGGCGCTCGAAAGGATAGGTCGGCAGAGAAACGATCCGCGCCGGCGTCTCCTTGCGAAGCTCCGGCCAGGGAACATCCAGGCCCTCCACCCACAGCCGCAGGACAACCTCAAGGCGCCCCGTCTGCCATGCCCTGGAGATCACTTCGTTGACGACCTCGTCTCCCCCGAGCGCCGAGAGATTGCCGCGCTTGCGGTGATCCTCCGCCTCGAACACGGCGCCGTCCCCATCGCGGCCGGCGAGCCATGCCTCCAGCGCCGCAATCAGCTCCGCCGGGTCCCGCACCAGGAACGCAAGGCGCGCCTCCATGCTTTCGCGGCCGATCTGCAGCGTATAGGCGATGTCACGAAGCGCCGGGCCGGTGCTCCGGCCTGCCGCCGGCGCGGATCCGAGAAGCTCCACCAGCGCGTCGACGGAACCCGCCGTTTCAAGGTCGACGATCGTGAGGGAAGTTCTGTAGGTCTCCCGCAGCCAGGCGATCAGATGATGGGCATGAGCAATTTCCAGGCCGAGCGCATCGAAGCTTTCCGCAGGATCGATGTCATCCGGGCTCACATCGCGCAGCATTGCCAGTTGCTTGCACAGATCCGCCGAGACCCGGGTCCGGTCAGGGGATGCGCCAGGCGTTGCTTCAGACCTTGCCTCCCGCAGGAAGGCAAGCAGCCGCTCCGCCTGTTCTGCGAGACGGTTCCTGTCCCTCGCGGACAGGATGACCGCTTCGGGTCTGGCATCCGCGATGGCCCCGAGAGGAATTGCCGTCTCGTCCGGCCATTCCTCGACGATCACATGAGCATTCGCCCCTCCGGCTCCGAACGATGAAATGCCCGCAATCCGCGTCCCGGGTGCCTGCCAGGTACCCGCTTGCCGCTGAACGGCAAAGGGCGAGCGGGCGAAATCGATGTTCCGGTTGAGCTTGTCGGCATTGAGGCTCGGCGCGAGCTGCCGGTGCTTCATCTGCAGCACCACCTTGGTCAACCCTGCGATACCGGCGGCGGCCTCCAGATGGCCGATATTGGACTTGACCGATCCGAGCGCGCAGAAACCGGCTGCCTCCGTGTCCTGCGCAAACACCTGCGTGAGGCCGTCGACTTCGATCGGATCGCCGAGATCGGTACCGGTGCCGTGGGCCTCGATATAGCTTACGTCGGAGGCCTCCAGTCCCGCCTGTTCCAGCGCGGCGCGCACCACATCCCGTTGGGCATCCGGGTTCGGCACCGTGAACCCGTTGGTCCGCCCGCCGTGATTCACGGCGCTGCCGCGGATGACCGCATGAATGCGGTCCCGGTCGGCGATGGCCCTTGCGAGCGGCTTGAGGATGACGCAGCCCACGCCTTCTCCGGGAACGAAGCCGTCGGCACCTTCGCCGAAGCTGCGGCAACGGCCGGACGGGCTGAGCATGTGCGAGGCCGAAAGATCGACGTAATTGGACGGGTGCAGATAAAGATTGACGCCGCCCGCGATCGCCACGGAACAGCTTCCCGACCGCAGGCCCATGCAGGCCTCGTGAACGGCGGTCAGCGAAGAGGAGCACATCGTATCGACCGGCAGGCTCGGGCCGGAAAGATCGAGGAAATGCGACACCCGGTTGGCCATGCCGGCGAATGAGGTTGTCGGGCGGACCGTCGCGCCGCCGTCCGTCCGGAACGGGCCATGCATGGCGAAGCCCGTCTTGGTCACGCCGGCATAGACCCCGACCCGCGCACCGCCGTGGCTGGTGCCGGCAACGGATTTCAGCCGTTCGCGCGTATACCCGGCATCTTCCAGCGCCTGCCAGACGCTCATCAGGAACAGCCGCTCCTGCGGATCCAATGCAGCAGCCTCGCGCGGGGAAAGCCTGAAGAACATCGGATCGAAATCCGCGAACCCTTTCAGGAAAGCGCCCCATTTCGAATAGCTCTTGCCTTCGGCGACGGCTTCGTCTGGATCGGCCTCGAAAAATCCGTCGAGCGGCCAGCGGTCCGGAGGAATTTCGCCGACCGCGTCATGGCCGCCCAGCAGATTGTGCCAGAAGGTTTCGAGATCCGGCGCATCGGGATAGGTGCCGCTTATCCCGACAATGGCTATCGGCTCATCCGGCGGGGCGGTCCTGCCCGAACGCGCTGCCGGCTCCGTGCCGCGTGAGGGAGAAGTAAATCCAGCGGCGCGCGCGGAGATTTCAGTCTTCGGAGAACCGGATATCCCGGTCCAGCGCCTGCAGGCGTCAACCTGGGCTTCTAGCAGGTAATCCCGAACGGCCGCCAGCGTGCGGTAGCGAAAGAACAGCGTCTTCGGCAGGTCTTCGAAAATATCGCCAAGCCCGTTATTGAGCCGGGTGATCATCAGCGAGTCGATGCCGTAATCTTCAAGTGGTGCGTTCGGGTCGATGACCTGCTCGGCGAGGCCGCTGATGTCGGCAAACAGCGCGAGCAGCCTGGAGCCGGTTTCAGCCTCCAGCGTCGAGTCTGCCGGCTGATTTGCCGCCAAGGAAGCGGTACGCGTCTCCCCGGCGGGTTCACCGGACAGAGCCGCAGATCCTGCCTCGAAAAACGCCCGGATCCTGTCCGCATCGCCCGCAGCGACGGCGAACCGGACCTCCTCGCAAGCAAGGCACTGACGCAGGGCCCGCAATCCGGCTGCGGTTCCAAGCGGGCGTTGCCCCATCCGCCGGAAGAGCGCTTCTTTCGTCGCCCCATCAACGGACATGCCGCCTTCCTGCCACAGCGGCCAGTTGATCGACCTGATCTTCCCGCCCGACGTTTCCGAAAGGGCGTCCAGGAATCCGTTTGCCGCCGCGTAGTCCGCCTGGCCCGGGTTCCCGAACGGCGCCCCGAGCGAGGAAAACAGAACGAACCTGTCGAGCTCGATATCAGCACAGGCATTGCGCAGGACCAGCACGCCTTGAACCTTGGGCGCGAGCACCGCCTCAAGGTCGGCCGCCGATTTCGTCGCAATGAAACCGTCCCTCAGGACGCCGGCGCAATGGATCACGCCGTCAAGGCGTCCATGGACCTCGCGGATATGCGCCACGAGCCGCCGCACGGCGTTGGCATCGGTGACATCCACCTGGCGATAGGCTGCGACGGCGCCATGCTTTCGCAGATTTTCGAGAAGCTCCGTCCGGTCGGGGTTCAACGGTCGAGAGCCGACCAGCACCAGAACGGCGCCCCTGGCGAAACGCGCGATATCCTCGGCGACCAGCCGCCCGAGCCCGCCCGTGCCGCCGGTAATCAGGTAAACGCCGCCTTCCTTCCAGCCGTGGCCATCGGCCTGGTGGCCGAGTTCCCGCCAATGGCGCACATGCCTGCAGCCATTCAGATACCGGCACTGCCGGTCGGGTGTTGCGCGGGCCTCATCGGCAAGCCAGTCCGCGGCCCGGTCAGCAGCCGTTCCGGCAGGAACTTCGACGACCTGTCCTTTGAGACGGGGATCTTCCGCCGTTGCGGTTCTCAGCATCCCGCCAAGACCGGCCAGGAGAGCGGTTGCGCCCTCCGCAGCCACGGCGAGCTGGATCAGTACCGGTTCATGACCGGGCGCATTCAGCTCGCTGCGCAGAAGCTCCAGCAACTGGCGGGCGGCGCTTGAATAGGTCTCCGCGATATCCCTGCCGCTCAGGTCGAGCGCTTGAATGTCGGCGCACCGGCCCAGGGCAATTTCGACGCCGCAGGCCACTACGATCCGCCGTCCCGGGAATGGAGCTCCTTTCGCCGGCGCCTCCCGCCATTCGGGCGAAAAAATCAGGGCTTGCTGGTCTTCAAGCGTTTCAATGGCGCCAGGTTTGCCGACGGCTGGTATCCAGAAGCGTGTATCGGCGAACGGACGAAGCGGCAGCGGGTGGCGGGAGTGCCCGCCCTGCCGGTCGTAGCTCTCCAGGACGACATGCGCATTGGCGCCGCCAAAACCGAAACTGCTGACACCCGCACGGCGCGGCGTGCCCGCCGCATCCGGCTTCCAGGCCTGCCGCTCTCTCAGGATGCTGAACGGCGGGCCGTCCAGATCGATATGCGGATTGAGCGGCTCGCTGTGCAGCGTCGGCGGCAGCTCGTTGCGCTGCATTGCCATGAGCACCTTGATGACCCCCGCGAGGCCCGCCGCGGCTTCCAGGTGCCCGATGTTGGATTTGACGGCCCCCAGCCCGATGCGCGAAGCAGGCCCCGAGCCCCCCAGCTCGGCAAAGGCCGCTTTGAGCCCGTTGATTTCAACCGGATCGCCGAGTTCCGTTCCGGTGCCGTGGGCTTCGATATAGGAGACCGTTTGCGGATCGATGCCGCGCATCGCATCGACGATCAGCCGCGCCTGCACCTTGGCGTTCGGTGCCGTCAGGGCGCCGGAGTGGCCGCCGTGGTTCTCCGCACCTCCGGCAATGACGCCAAGGATGCGGTCGCCGTCCCGTTCGGCTTCGGCAAGCCGTTTCAAAAGGAGAGCGGCGACCCCTTCGCCGCGCGCATATCCGTTCGCAGACCTGCCGAAGGTGTGGCAGTGGCCGGTCGGCGACAGCATGCCCGCCCGATGCGGACCTTCGAAACCTTCCCGGGACAGGCAGAGATTGACCCCGCCGACAATCGCCGCCGAACACTGGCCCATGCGCAGGGCGTCGCGGGCTCGCAACAGGGCGATGAGGGAACTGGAGCAAGCCGTATCGATCGCCTGGCTCGGTCCGTTCAGGTTGAAGAGATGCGAGAGACGGTTGGCGGCCATGGCGAGCGAATTGCCCGTTGCCACGTGGCCATCGGCCTCCAGTCCTTCCGCACGCCACAGCGCCGCATAGTCCAGCGACGTGATGCCGACGAAGACGCCCGTATCTCGCGGCAGCTCATCCGGCCCGTAACCCGAATTTTCCAGCGTGCGCCAGGCGGTTTCCAGCAGCAGGCGCTGCTGCGGGTCCATACGCTCGGCCTCGACGGGAGAGACCTTGAAGAACGCCGCATCGAAGCGGTCGATATTGTCGAGAAACCCGCCGTTGCCGGAGAACCCGGCGGCGCGGATCCGCGCCGCATAGTCCGCAGAATAGCGCTCCAGCGGAATAGAAGACGTCAGGTCTCGTCCGGCCAGGAGATTGTCGAAATACGTCTCGACATCCGGACTTTGCGGGAACCGGCCCGCCATGCCGATGATGGCGATCCGCTCGTCACGCGATGCCGGCGAACGAGGCGTCGCAGAGTTTCGTGCGTCGTCCGGGATGCTGGCGGAGGCGACGGTTGCCGCGGAAGGTGTTGCCGCCGCAAGGCGCGCTGGCGCCGCGGGGCTGCTGTCCATCGGCTGCGACAGAGCGCCGTGCCGCTGCACCAGATGCCCGGCCAGCGCCTCGATATGCTCGCATTCGAAAAAGAGCGCCGGGGAGAGGTCGATGCCGAACGCATCGCTGATGTCGCTCGCATAGCGCGTCAGCGAGATCGAATCGAAGCCGAGATCGTGGAAGGCTTCGCGCGGTCCCAGTTCCGAGGGGCTGAACTTCAGAATCGCCGCCGCAATGTCCCGAAGCTGCTGCTGCAGGATCGCAGACGAACTTTCCGCTACTGCTGCTGCGTCATAGGCGGGTTCGACCCGCGTCCCGACCGGCGTGGCAGCCTGCTCCAGGGAAACGCCGGACAGTGTCGCGCGGACGCGGCTATCCGCGCCCAGGAACTGGAAACCAAATCTGCCGTCCGGGTCTGGCCGGCAGAGGATATTTGCAATGTCGCCGCTTCCCGGCTGCGCGCTTTCGATCTGGCGGATCTTCGGATTGGCGCCGGGTACGGAAAGCAGCAGCAGCTCGAATGCCGCCCCGAGCGCCGGAGCGGAAACGGCTACGTTCTTCTTGAAGAAATCCTGTTGCGGCTGGTCGTCCCGCAGACGGCAGAGCAGCCCGCCCTCGTTGAGCTGCCAGACCTTGCCGATGCTTTCCAGATAGGGACCGAAATCGAGCCGGCGCCGGCGCAGCTCGGTGTAGACCTCGCCGGTCTCAAGAACCGCGTTCGCCTTACGGCGCAGGGCATCGAGGTCAAATGCTTGCCGGGTCTCCGGCGAAGCTTCTTCGACTTCCGCGCGGATCCACCCACGGCGCTCTTCGGCGCGCGTCACCACATCAACACGGACGGAGCTTGCCTTGGAGCCGATTGCCGGCAGGACTTCGATGTCGAGATCGCCGACATCCCGCCACTCCGCCGGACTCTCGATAGAGAGGTTCCGGACGAGGGGATGCACCGCGACACCGGCAATGCGCGCGGCCGCGGCCACGATATCGACGGCCACGGTCGGAAGGACGGTCTCCCGCCCGGCGCTCGCGAAGATGTAGTCGCGCAGTTCCTTGAGGTGAAGCGCGGTCGTATAGCGCAGGCCCTTCGCGTCGGAGCGGTTGATCCCGATGAAGGGATGCAGCTTGGAGCGGGCACCGATCGGATTGACGACGGAAGGCGCATCCGGTTCGGACTGATACCAGCAGCGGATCTTCTCGAACGGATAGGCGGGAAGTGAGACCCGCCGGACATCCCGGCCTGCGTTCAGGATATCCCAGTCGATCGCCGCTCCCGCGCACCAGGCGGCGGCAACTTTTGCGAGGCGCCGCGCAGCACAATCCGCCCGGATCGCTTCGGCATCCGATGGAGGATCGCAGTCGAGGATCGACGGCGTGTAGACGGCGCCCGGCCCGAACTGCCCGTTCTCCAGGAAGGTCTCGATGGCGGCAATTGCGCTTGGTCGGTCATCCGCAACGACGGCGAGACGGCAGGTCAGCTCGTTCTTGCCGGTCTGAAGCGTGTAGGCGATGTCGCGGAGCGGGGCGTTGTTTTCCTTGCGCAGATAAGCGCACGCCCTTTGCAGCACGGCCCGCAGCCGGTCCGGGCCGAGTGCGGAGAAAACCAGAAGGTCCGGACCATCGGCCTCCGAACGACCCGGTGTCTCGGGACCCTCCTCGATGATGATGTGGGAGTTCATGCCCCCGGCACCGATGGAGGTCACCCCGGCCCGACGCGGGATGTCCCGGCCTGCCCCGTCCGTCACGCGCCGCCAGGGTGCCAGCTCCCGCTGGACATAGAACGGCGAGACCTCGAACGGGATGTCCGGATTGAGCTCTTCGGCGTGCAGGGACGGCGCCAGTTGCCCGTGCTTCAACTGCGCCAGCACCTTGGCGATCCCGGCAAGGCCGGATGCTCCCAGCAGATGGGCGACGTTGCTCTTGACCGTGCCGATCGGGCAGACCTGCACCGCATCGGTGTGTTTGCGGAACACCTGCGTCAGCGCCTTGACTTCGATCGGGTCGCCAAGGGCGGTGCCCGAGCCGTGCCCTTCGATGTAGGTCATGGTGTCCGGAGTGATGGCGGCATCGTCCAGGGCCCGCTCGATGGCAGCCGCCTGCTGTGTGGGGCTCGGCACGGTAAAGCCGTTGCGCACGCCCGCATTGCTGATGCCCGATCCGATGATCACGCCGTAGATGTGATCGCCGTCCCGCCTGGCTTCCGCCAGCGGTTTGAGTACCACCGCCCCGACGCCTTCTCCCAGGATCGTGCCTTCCGCGCCGAGTCCGTAGCCGCGGATCACGTCGGCCGATTTGCTGGTGAAATGCTCCTGCGACGTCGCGATCAGTTTCTGCGGATGAAGCAGGAGGCTGACGCCGCCGGCCAGCGCGATCCGGCAACGCCCGGCCCGCAGCATATGCACGGCCTCGTGGACACAGGTCGACGCGGCGGAGCACATGGTGTCGAGGAAATAGGAGGGACCCGTAAAGCCGTAGTAATAGGACACCATGTTCGGCACGGTGCCGGTATAGCTGCCGCTGGCGAGCGCACCGCGCACCAGCATGTTCTGGAAACCGTAAAGGTCGTACTCGTTGGTCATCGAGCCGACGATCACGGCGACGTCGCTGTCATACTTGCGCGCCATGGTCTCGCGCGAATAGCCGGCATCCTCGAAGGCTTCGACGCTTGCCTGCAGGAAGAGGCGGACTTCCGGCGACATCAGCTCCGCTTCGGCCTGGGAGATGCGGAAATAGCGCGGGTCGAACTTGTCGATATCAGGCAGGAATGCGCCGGTCTTGACGACGGTCTTGCCCAGAACGTCCCGTTCCGGGTGATGCAGGGCACCGTTGTCCCAGCGATCGGCCGGCACCGGCTCGAAACCGTGAATGCCTTCGGACAGCATCTTCCAAAAGGCTTCCTGCGTCTCTGCCCCGGAGACATGAAGGGAGAGGCCGACGATGGCGATGTCATGCCGGTCGCCGCCAGTTTCCCGGTCGGCAGCCCGGGCCGGGGTCGTCTCCACTGGTTCGGATGCAACGATCCCGGCAAGCGGAGCATCAGCCGCAACGGCCCTTTGCACCGGCGGCGACGCCTCGGCTCCGGCCGCCATCTCATCGGCAAAGAGCGTCAGGAGCGCCGCACGGTGCTCGCCGACGAGATGACGGGCAACGCCTTCAATGTCGACAAATTCGAAGAACAGGGTTTTAGACAGCGGGCCGAGCGCTTCTTCCAGCCGGTCGGTGCCTTCCACGATGGCAATGGAATCGAGACCGTATTCCTCCAGCTTGCGATTGGGCCTGATGCGGCCGGGTTCCAGTTTAAGGACGTCGGCCAGCGTATCGCGGATGAAATCGATCGTCTTGCGAAGCAGGCTTTCGTCGTCGATGCCGGCAGGATCCGCCGTCTCGGCAGCATCGGATCCGGACGAAGGTTCACTCTCCGTGCCAGCCGCCTGTCCGAACTCGGCAAGGACCGTATCGATCCGGTCAAGCTCCCCATGCAGGACGGTGCAGCGCGCAGATCCAGTTCCGGAGAGGATCGTTTCAAGCGCCGCCACACCGGCTTTCGCCGACAGGGGCGTCAGACCGAGGCGGCGTTTCAGGACGGCCTGCGTGGCGGCATCCGCCGTCATGCCGCCATCGGCCCACAGCGGCCAGGCGATGGCCGCGGTCCTCCCGTGGCGCTCGCCCCTTTCGACTTGTGCCGCGCGCTCTTCTGCAAACGCATCCATGAAGGCGTTGGCGGCGGCATATCCCGCCTGCCCCGGGTTGCCGAAGACCGAGGCGATCGATGAGCACAGCAAGAAGAAATCGATCGGCAGGTCCCGCGTCGCCATGTCGAGATTGACAGTTCCCGCCACCTTCGGCGCGAAGACCCCGGCCGCGCGTTGCGCGTCCTGGGCCAGAATATAACCGTCGTCCAGGAGACCGGCGGCATGGAGGATACCCTTGAGCCCGCCGCCCATCTCCGCGATCCGGGCAACGACCCGTTGCACATCGTCGAGGCTCGCCATGTCGCAGGGTGCATAGACCACCTGCGCGCCGCGCTTGCGCAGCGCCGTGAGGATGTTCCCGGCGCTTGCGTCAGGCTCCACCCTACGTCCGGTCAGGACGAGTTTGCGGGCCCCTTTCAGGATCAGCCAGTCCGCAAAGATGCGCCCGAGCCCGCCGAGGCCACCGGTAATCCAATAGACGCCCTCCGGATCGATCGTCAGCGTTTGCGCCTCGCCGAGTTCCGTTTCGCAAACCGGCAGCCATGCCCGACGCAGCCCTTCAGGATCGTAACTGACTTCGCAAAGCACATCGTCCGCGGCAGCCTCAGTGCCGCCAATCGCGGCGAGCCGGTCCACGCTCCAATCGCCGTCCACTGCAATGACGCGCCCGGCAATCTTCGGGTTTTCCATTGCCGCCGTCTTCAGGAGACCGGCCAGCGGCGCGGTCACCGCGGCGGGTATCGTTCCGGGCGCGACGACGAGCAGGTTTGCGGGAAGAGCAGTCCGGGTTTGCAGGACTTCGCGGACAATCCCGTGTCCCGCCGTGAAAAGCCGCTCTGCGGCTTCCGCGGTGCCAAGCTCGGACGGATCGGGCAGGAGGTCGACCTGCCAGCCGGTCCGCGCTTTCAGTTCGGACGCGAGCCCTGCGTCGCCACTCACAAGCAGGATCCGGGTATTTGCAGTCGGGCCGCCCGACCGCAGCTGAAGGGGGGCCGGATTCCATCCGCCATCCGTCACCACGAGCGGCAGGTCTGCCATGCCATCCGAAAGGGATTCCAGGTCCGCATCCTCTATGGCGCCACGTTCCTGCGGTTTGACAACACGCAGCACCAGGTCCCTGAACGAGACTTTCAGCACCCCGTCCCGATCGGCAACGTCGATGTCGAGATGGCGGACGGGTGAAGCGGGGTTCTGCGACGGCCGCAAACGCACATGTGCCCACATGGCGGGTTCGCAGGCTCCGAAAACCTCGATCCGGCCGCAGGAAAACGGAACCGCCGCGCCTTCCGGTGCATCTCCACCAATCGCGATCCAGGCCTGGATCGCAGCATCGAGGAGCACCGGGTGGAGTGGCATCGCGTCCAGCGAGGGCAACAGGCGCCGCGGCAGCTTAAGAAGCGCCAGACTTTCCGACTGTCCCCGGTAGACCTGGGACATCGCCCTGAAGGCGGAACCGTGGTCCACTCCGCTGCCGACCAGGCGTTCGTAGCAGGCCTGCGGGGCGACCCGTTGCACGCAGCGACGCTTGATGGTTTCCAGATCGAGAAGATTCACTTCCCGCTCTCCGCACGGTTCAATGGCGCCCTTCATGTTCGCGGCCCGATCCGCTCCATCGTCACAGGATGCATCACTGGTGCGGATCGAAAAGCCGATGCGGTCCCCTGCCAGGCGGACGGCCTGTGTTTCGACGGTGATGGATTGCCGGCCCTTCAGCCGGACGGGACTGCTCCAGACCACATCGGTCAGCGCAAACCTGTTGTCCGGCAGTCCGCCCGCCTCTTCGGCTGCTGCCCTGCCCATTTCCAGACCGGCGACCCCCGGCAGCACCATGGCACCCGCGACGTGATGGTCGGACAGCACGAACTCATCGCCGGTGAACCGCGTCTCGAACCGGCATCCGTCGAACCGGGAGGTATTCCTGTGCAGCAGCGGATGCGGCACCGGCGCCTGATCCTTGGCACCGAGCGACAGGTCCATCCAATGGCGTTCCCGCGCGAAAGGATAAAGCGGTGCGCGGATGGCTTGCCGCTTGGAATTCCGGCCCTCTGGCCAGGAAACGTCCTCTCCGCCGACCCACCGGAGCGCAAGCTCGACGTCCTTCTTGATCTTCCCGCTTTCCGGCCTGCCGGCGTCCAGGGGCAGAACGAGGCCGGCGCGGTCCGTTCCTTCCAGGAAGGTTTGCAGGCTGCCGGTCAGCTCATCCAGCGACTGGAAGATGAAGGCGCAGCGCACTTCCCTGGGCTCGCGGCCGGTCTGGAACGTATGGGCCAGATCCGCCGGCGGCACGTCCGCCTCGTCGGCGCCTTCAAGGAAATAGAGCAGGCTTTCGGCATAGTCGGACAGGCGCTCTTCACTGTCGGCGGAGAGCGGCAGAACGTAGGGCACCGCCTTCTTTCGCGAAGACGCGGCGGCTTGCTCCGGCGTTTCCTCCAGAAGCACATGGGCATTGCTGCCGCCAAAGCCGAAGGAGCTGACGCAGGCCCGCCGGGGCGTATCCGCGGCGCGCGGCCACTGCGTCAACGTGTTCTGGATCCGGAATGGCGAGCCGGCAAGGTCGATCAGCCGGTTGAGCTGCCGGAATCCCACATTGGCGGGGATCTGCCCGTGCTTCAGCGCGGCAAGCACCTTGACGATGCCCGCAACCCCGGCAGCGCCTTCCAGATGGCCGATATTGGTCTTGACCGAACCGATGCCGCAGGTCGCCTCGTCAAAGGTGACGCCGTGTTCTTCCCCCAGCTCCGCGAAGGCCTGCTTCAGGCCGGAAATCTCGATCGGATCTCCCAGCGGCGTGCCCGGACCATGCGCCTCGATGTAGCTGATCGTCTCCGGCCCGACGCGGGCTTCCCGCTGCACCTGGCAGATCAGCTCAGCCTGGGCACTGGGATTGGTGACCGTCAGCGAATTGGTCCGCCCGCCGTGATTGATGCCGATGCCGCGAATGACCGCGTGGACCGGGTCGCCGTCCTCCAGCGCCCTGGCCAGCGGCTTCAGGAGAAGCACCGCACCGCCTTCGCCGCGAACATAGCCGTCGGCGGCGTCATCGAAGGCTTTCCCGCGGCCGTCCTTGGACAGCATGCCGGCTTTCGAGAAAGAGATGAAGTGATTGGGTGACCAGATGAGATTGACCCCGCCGGCCAGCGCCGTGTTGCAGGTTCCGTCCTGAAGGGCCCGGACGGCTTCGTAAACGGAGGTCATCGACGCGGCGCAGGCCGTGTCGTTGGTTATGCTGGGGCCGCGAAAGTCGAAGAAATGCGAGATCCGGTTGGCGATGATCGAAAACGCGATGCCCGTCGGCATATAGGCATCGAGCTGCCCGAGATGCTTTTCCAGAAGCTCGGCATAGTCCCAGTGGCACACGCCCATGAAGACGCCAGTGCGGCTGCCCGCGAGCTGAGAGGCGCGGTACCCGGCATCCTCGATCGCGTGCCAGCTCATTTCCAGCGCGAAGCGCTGCTGCGGATCCATCCACGCGGCTTCTCTGGGCGAGATGCCGAAGAAACCGGCGTCGAAGCAATCGGCATCCTGGAGGAATCCGCCCCAGATGCTGTTCGTCTTGTTGCCTTTGGCCGGATCGCCCTTGAGGGCACTTGCGTCCCAGCGGTCCGCCGGCACTTCGCAAATCAACGAGCGCTCCGAAACCAGATGATCCCAGAACGCATCCAGGCTGTCGGTCCCGGGGAGCCTGAGGCCGACCCCGATAATCGCAACCGGTTCGCGCTGGTTTGCCTGTGCCATGATCCGGTCCCTATCCCATCATGACCGAGAGGCGGCGATTGAGGAGATCCGCCGTCTGCTCCAGCAAGGCAAGGCCGATCTCGTCCGCATGCCGCTGGCGCCAAGAGGGAAACTCACGGCCCAGAGCGGACTGGTTGAAAGCCCCCTGCGCCGGGCCGCAGTGGATCTGGAAATCCACCTTGTAATTCATGTCGCCGGCAAGGGCCCAGTTGGTCGTATCCTTAAAATAGCGCTTGAACACCAGGGCCATGCGGTGCTTGGGCATGCGTCCGGCTCGCTCGATTTCGGAGGCCGGATAGCTTTTGGCAACATCGGCGAACACCTCGTCGAAGCTGCGGCGGAAATAACGCTCCTCGATCTGTGCCTTCAGCTTCGCGTCGATGCCGTCCAGGCTGTCATGCTGGCGATAGAGGCCGACGAGCTTCTCGGCGCGGGCCGGGAAAAAGACGCCCTTCTTCAGCACCTGGACCTTTGATCCAAGCTCGAACATCTCGCCGGATGGCGCATAGGCGGTGTCGTAGACATTGATGCCTTCCAGGAGATCCTTGACGGCATCGCTGGTGCCGGCTTCCACCGTGCACTGGTTGATCGATCCGGTGACGATGAAGTCCGCTCCCAGCACCAGGACGGCCGCGGCGGCCTCCGCCGTGCCGATACCGCCGCCCGCTCCGACGAAAATCGGTCCGAACGAGGCAAATCGCGCTTCCGCCTCGTCGCGCAAACCGAGGACCGGAGGAATGAGCGCGAAGGGCATGCCCTGGTCGGTGTGGCCGCCGGAATCCGATTCCACGCAAATCGCATCGGCCATCGGCACTTCGCGCAAGAGGGCGGCCTCCTCGCCGGTGATTGCGCCGGAGGCGAGCAGCGATGCGACGACCCGCTCCGGCGCCGGCGCCAGGAACTGCGCCGCGACATCCGGGCGGGAAATCTTCGCGATGATCCGGTTCGAGGCCCGCACCGCGCCGCTTTCCCTTTTCAAGCCCTTCGCCCGGTAACGCACCAGCGCGGGTGTGACTTCCATGAAAGCCGAAGCCTCGGCGACCGTCACGCCTTCGTCCAGGAGAACGTCGGTCAATTCGTCTTCCAGATAGGGGCGGTTCACATGGGCAATGAAATTGACGCCAAACGGCGCTTCCTGCGGGATGGCCGCCTTGATTCTGGCAATCGCCGCCCTGATCTCGGCAGTCGGCAGACCGGCCGCTCCGAAAAACCCGAGAAGACCGGAGCGCGCCATGCGGATGACGAGGTCCGCCGAAGCAATGCCCTGATACATGGCGCCGGAGACGTAGGGATAGCGCGCACCGAAACGGTCGCAGAACGGGCGGGAGCCGAGTTTTTCCATGGAGAACCGGCCGAAGTTAGACGCCGCGCCGTTCATTCTGGCGGGGCGCTCGGGTGAAGCCGCCGGGGCATCGGTAGTGGCCGGCTCGTCGCCTTCGGTCACGGCTTCTTCCGCTGCATGCTCCGCCGCATCGAGCGGGTCGGCTTCCAGTTCGGTCCGCTTGAACATCGGCCGGACAACCGGCGGGCCGTCCGGCCCGAGCTCAACCGTATCGGAAAACGCCACGCCCCTCGCCATGAGATACCGCAGACTTTCGCTCCAGCGGACCGGCGAGGTGATCTGTTCGATCATCCGCTCGCGGATACGGCCGTCCACATGGGGCCGGGCAGTGACGTTGGAAATGACCGGCACCTGCTGCGTCCCGAACGGGACATCTGCCGCAAATTCGGCAAAGCGGTCCCGGGCCTCGTTCATGAAAGGCGTATGAAAGGCCCCGCTGACCGGCAGGACCTTGTAGTGCGACGCGCCCGCCTCCAGGAACATCTGCTCCGCCTCGACGATGGTTTCCCTGCGGCCGGAAAGCACGGTCTGTTTCGGCGTGTTGAAATTGGCGGGGAAGATGTCGGCGATTGCCTTTTCCTTCAGCAGCTCCTCGATTGCCGCCGCTTCAAGACCGAGGACCGCCGCCATGCCGCCGCCGCGCGCCTCGGCCATCAGCGCACCGCGTTTGGCAACGAGGCGCAGACCGGCGGCGAAATCGAGCACGCCCGAGGCAAAGAGGGCGACATATTCCGATACGCTGTGTCCCAGGAGTATATCCGGAGGTGTTTCGCCTTCCGCCAGGTAGCTGAGATACTTGAGTGAATTCACCACGTAGAGCGCCGGCTGGGTGTATTCCGTCTGGCTCAGCTTTTCCATCGGCCCGTCCTGGACGAGCGCCGTAATACTGTAGCCCAGGATATCGTCCGCCTGGCTTACCTCTTCCTGGAACCGGGAGAACAGGCCTTCGCCCATGCCGATCCGCTGAGCGCCCTGTCCCGGAAACATGCAGGCCTTCATCGATCCTCCCACTCGGACCCGCTCTTGATCCATTCGATCCTGCCGAGATCGAGCTTGACTATTCGGTCCGCCACTTTCCAGTACTTTTCGTCGTGGCTCGTCGCGATAACGAGTTTCCCGTCCCTTCTTAGATTTGGAATGAAGGAATTGTAAAAGAATTCGCGAAAATGCACGTCTTGTTCGGCCGACCATTCGTCAAAGATATAGACGGGCCGGTCCTCAAGGACAGCGGCGATAAGGGCGAGGCGCTTGCGCTGGCCGGTGGACAGATGAAGCTGGTTGAACTTGCCGTCCTCGAACGAGACCTTGTCCGCCAGTCCCATCTCGGCAATGAGCCGGTTGACCCTGCCTGGATCGATATCTTCCAGGCCGTAAAGCCGGTCGAACAGATGGAAGTCGACGAAGACCGAGGAGAACAGCTCGCGATAGCCGGCCACTGCCTTGCCGGCGACGGCGGCATCATCAACGCCGATCCAGCCGGAGTGCAGCGGATAGAGCCCGGTCATCATCCTGAGCGCAGTGGATTTGCCGCTGCCGTTGCCGCCGACCAGAAAGACGACCTCTCCCCTCGAGACGGTCAGATTGAGAGGCCCGACCGTATAGGCTTCAGGGTCGGTCCTGTCGTAGCTGAACTGGATTTCATTGAAGGAAATTGTCGAGAAGTCCAGAAACGCCTTCGAATGAAGCCGGGCCTCGTCCGGGGAAATGCTCGAGGTCGCGGAGAGCTCCTCGTCGATCTTCAGGATCGATTGCAGGCCGACTTCCGCCCGGATGAACATCGGCGACTGGGCAACCGTCTTCCACAAGGTGCCCATGCAGAACAGGAGCACCGGGATCAGCTGGAATATGATCGTCTTGTGTCCCGTGACATAGGCAGGGAACAGGAAGGCCACGACGCCCAGCATCAGGAACGTGGACAGGCTGCCCAGAAGGATCAGGGACACCCAGTGCTCGACCGACCGCACCAGCAGCCTTTCCAGGACATCGGATCGCTTGCGGTAGGCGGCGGCAACCGCCTCGCTCTTGGCCGCGTTGAGGCGCAGCTCCTTTGCGCCGCGGAGGATATCGACGATCGCGTCGAGCATCTGTGCCTGCATGCGCTCGACCAGCTCCAGGATGCCGCGAAAGCGCCGGTCGATGACCTTGTAGCCGAGCGCGCTCATGCCGATCGTCGCCAGAAACACCACGAACGCGGCCGGAGACAGATAGAGAAGGTAGACAAGCGCGATGCCGAGCAGGACCATCTGCTGAATCGCATCGACGACCAGCGGAAAGGTGACCGACAGGTGGTTGGTTTCCTTTGCCACGAGATTGTAGAGCCGGCCGCGGCCGAGGCTGTCGGCAACCAGCAGTTCCGATTTGCGCAGCTTGTCGGCGATCCCCAGCCGCTTGCGGTTCAAGAGGTCCTCGATGACCTCCATGGAACGGACCAACGCAATCTGGTTGGCGAAGTAGTAGAGCCCGAAGGCTATCAGGAACGTTATCCAGTGCAGAAGGCTGGGCCGCAGCCCGTAGGACACCGTCTCGGCGACATTCGTGACGATAATGATCAGCGACGCGTTCGCCAGCCCCGCGACCAGCGTGAGCCCCAGCATTGCCCGAAGCTGTCTCGGTTCCGCCTCCCTGATGAAATCGGCCAGCACCATGGTCAGGCAGCTCCAGTCGGCACGATGGTGCCGAGGTCGAGGGAAACCCGCCGGTCGCAGCAGTCCCAGTATCTGTCGTCATGGGTGACGGCGAGGACCGTTTTGCCGCGCGCTTTGAAGTCGGGCAGCATTTCCCGGTAGAATACGTCCCGGAAATGGCTGTCCTGATCCGCGGCCCATTCGTCGAAAATGTAGACTTCGCGGTCCTCCAGCATGCACAGGATCATTGCCAGTCGCTTGCGCTGCCCGGTCGACAGATCGCGTGTGGTGAACCTGCCCTTCTCGAAACCCACCTTGTCGCTCAATTCCATGCGTTCGATCAGGCGCTCGACCTCCTCCTGCTCGACGTGCTCGAGGCCGAAGGGGCGATCGAAGAGGTGAAAGTCAGTGAAGATGGCGGAAAAGATCTCGCGGAACTCCTGGCGGTTTTCCTTCCTGATCTCCACGCCGTCGCATGTCAGCAGACCGGAGTCGGGCACGTATAGCCCGCAAAGCATCTTCAGCACGGTAGATTTTCCGCTGCCGTTGCCGCCGGTCATGAAGACGATCTCGCCTCGGTTCAGGCTGAAATTCAGCGGGCCGGCGGTGAAGGTGATCATGCCTTCGCTGTCGACATACCGGAAAGTCGCCTTGGTCAGCTCGATGGAGGAGAAGCTCCGGAAGGGCGAGTTTTCCCGCGGGGATTTCCCGGTCTTCGCTGGAAGCCCCTCGTCGAGGCGCCGTTCCAGGTCGAACACGTGACCGAGCCCCGCCTCCGCGCGCCCGATGAGCCGGATCACCGACGTCACCGCCGCCATCGGGCCGACGGCGAAGACGCTGACGGCCATGATCTTGTAGATCGTATCGGTGTAGCCGCCGAAGAATATCGGCAGAACGAACACGACCACTCCGACCAGAAGCAAGATGAAGGCATTGCTGAACTGCAGCAGCGTCACCCACCGCGCGCCGTCGCGCAGAACGACCTCCTTCAGCTCTCCGGTCCGTTCGCTGAAATGCGCGAACAGCGCATCGTTCTTGTCGGCATTCAGCCGGATTTCCTGAAAGCCGAGCGTGAAATGGGACAGGTTGTCGATCAGCCCGGCCTCATGGACATGCACTTCGGTCAGATATCCGGTCAGCGCCTTCTGGCGGTTGAGGAAGACCATGATGCCAAGGGCAAGGAACGCGGTCACCACCGCAAAGGAGACCAGCGACAGCACTGCAACATAGGCAAGGAGGGACAGCAGCAGAACGGCGCTTTGCGCGGCACCGATGATGAGCGGCAGTGTCTGGGAGAGGTGATCCGTCTCCTGGGCGACGGTCAGGTAGACATCGCCCTCGCCCATCCGCTCCAGGGTCCGCAGGTCGACCTTCCTGATCTTGCTGACGACGCGCCGGCGCGTCGCCTCCAGCCGAGCCTGCACGAAGCGGTTTGCGTGCTGCAGGGAGGTCCGGTTGGACACAAGGAAGAAGGCGAGGGTCAGCAAATAGACAATCAGAAGCTGAAGACTGATTTCCTGGCCAAGCAGCGACTGCTCGGCGGCCTGATTGATGAGACCGACCAGACCGGCATTTCCAAGCCCTGACAGGCCGGTTATGACGAAGATGAAACGACGGCTGGCAGGCGGCCCACCTCTGATCAGGCGGAGTATGTTCATTTAACATCCATCGTGGTGGTTATTCCCCCGGAATGGTCCCCGATGGGGTACCTACCTTACCGTGCGCGACTCGCGACTGCTGCGCTGCGGCAGCGCCGGAATGTCCGCCCTGGCAACTACTGGTCAAAATGTATTTTCCAATCAGCCACGGCCCGAATGCTATTCGCGCGGCCCGATGCGCGCAAGCAGAAGAACAGCGTCAACCATCGTTTTTTCCGAAAAGTTTCCTTTAGAAAAATCCGTGTTTTACCTTGAAAGGACTGTCCCTTGTGCGATCCTTTGGATACCGTGGAAGTTCAGTCGACCGGGTGAAGCGGGGCGCGTCTTTGGACAGCCTTGGCACCAGTACCGGCGACCGCGTCAGGAGTATCCCGTGGCCAAGGGTAAAATTCGCGATTTCATCGAAGATCAATTTCTGATTGAATTCGACGAGACGTTCCCGGAGACTTCCGACCTCTTCAAGGAGGGGGTGGTGGATTCCTTCGGGTATATACAGTTGATCCGGTTTCTGGAAAAAGAATTCGACATAAAGTTCACCGAGCAGGAAATGACCGGTGGCGTCATGGTCAGCCTCGAACAGATCGAGCAGGCCGTGGCAAAGAAGGTTGCGGAACGTTCACAAGCCTGAACTCGTGTAGGTTGCATTTCATGTGCGGTATCGCCGGCATATCAAATCCCGCTGTTCGCGCCGAGGCGCTGGCCGTCGATATCAGATCGATGCTCGCCCATATCGGCCACCGGGGACCGGACGGAGCCGGCTATGTGGTCGACCACGGCTTTGCCATGGGAGCGGTCCGGCTTGCCATCCTCGACCCCCAGTGGGGCGCGCAGCCCTTCAGCGACCGGTCCGGCAGATACTGGCTCTGCTATAATGGCGAGATCTACAACTACCGCGAACTGCGCATGACGCTGGAAGCGGCCGGGTACAGTTTTCAGACCCGCTGCGACACCGAGGTCGTTCTCAATGCCTGGATCGCCTGGGGTCCGGATTGCCTGAAGAAGTTCAACGGCGGCTTCGCCTTTGCGCTTTACGACAGTGCGAGCGGAGAACTCGTCCTGGCGCGCGACCGGTTCGGCAAGCGGCCGCTCTTTTATGCACAGCACGGCAACTCACTGCTTTTCGCATCAGAGATGAAGGCCTTCCTGGCAATACCGGGTTTCGCCTTCGAGCAGGACCCGGGGCAGTTGTCGTCGATCCTGGGCCAATGGACGCCCCTGCCCCACCAGTCCGGTTTCCGCGGCATCGACAGCCTGCCGATGGGACAGTGGCTGTCCTGGAAAGACGGCAGTCTTGTCACGCACACCTATACGGATCTCAGGTTTGATGCCGGACCCGATGTCGCCACGCAGGCAGAGGCGCTTCAGCTCGTCCGGGAACGCCTGACCCGGAGTGTCGAACTGCGCCTGCGCAGCGATGTCGAGGTCGGTGTCTATCTCAGCGGCGGCGTGGATTCGGCCATCGTCGCCGCGCTCGCCGGGGAGTTCTCCAGCAGGCCGCTGTCGACATTCTCTGTCGAATTCGAAGACGCGGAGTTCGACGAATCCGCCGAACAGAAGCTGATCTCGAACCATCTGGGAACCCGCCACCACGCACAACGCATCACTTATGCGGACATTGCGGACAGCACGCCCGAGGCGGTCTATCACGCCGAAGTTCCGGCGTTCCGAAGCGCGTTCGTGCCGATGTATCTGCTGGCGAAACGCACCCGGCAGGTAGGCATAAAGGTGATCCTCAGCGGGGAAGGCGCCGACGAGGCATTTCTCGGGTACGACCTCTTCAAGGAAACCCTCCTGCGCGAGGCCTGGAACCAACTTGCCGAAGACGCCCGGCGCAGCAAGCTGGAAAGGCTCTATCCGCATCTTTCCCACTATGGGCCAGAGGACATTGCGGCGGTCACCGGGCTCTACCATCAGTTCTCGAGCGAGAAGATGCCCGGCCTGTTTTCCCACGAACTCCGGTTCCAGAACGGTCAGTTTTCCGCGCGGCTCCTGAACGATCCGGCGCCGCCGTTTCAGGCGATTTCCGATTATGTGGCCGCAAATGGCGGCTATCAGAAGCTTTCCTCGGTCGAAAAGGCCCAGTGGCTCGAATACAAGACGCTTCTGCCCGGCTATCTGCTGTCGACTCAAGGGGAGCGCATGAGCTTCTCGCACGGAGTGGAAAACCGCTGCCCGTTCCTCGACCCGGAGGTTTTTGCCCTTGCGACGTCGATCAACCTGAAATTCGATGACGGCTTTACCGAAAAGCGTCTGCTGCGCGAGGCCTTTAGGGGCCGCCTGCCGGATGCGATCATCGACAAACGCAAATTCCCCTACCGCGCACCCGATGCCGCGGCCTTCGCAGCGCAGCGTCCGGATTACCTGGACCTGGTGCTAAGCGACGGCGAACTGGAAAAAATGCCGTTCCTGAATGCGAAATTCGCGCAGCGCCTGGCGAACAGGGTGCTTGAACGGCCGGCAAGCGAGATCAGCACGAAGGAAAACCAGACCTTCCTCTATCTCCTGTCCATATGCCTGCTGCACCGGAAATTCGTGCAACGCCAGGGCTTGAGCGAGCCGATTCTGCCGCCGCTGGAGAAAGCCGTGAACCTGGCCGAGACAGGCGGCGCCTATGCCTCCCAGGGGAACTTCAATTCCGTGACATAACGGCGGATCCCGGAAAGGATCTCTGGATCTGAAAAAAGGCCCGGTTTGCCTCGAGCGCCGAGGCTTTGTCCCGGTCGGCACTGCCGCTGCAGGCGTTCATATAGGCCTTGTAGCGCGCGATCGCCTGCTTGTTGAGATGTTGAAGCCGCGCCAGATGCTGGCGGAGGGCCGTCTCGGCGTCGTCCGCCAGGACATCGACGAGCCCGGAGCCGAGCGCATCGGCCGCGCTGACCGGTTTGGTCATCAGCGTCATGTAATGCGCCTTCTGATGACCGATGCGGCGGACGAGAAACGGCAGGACGCAGGCCGGAAACAGCCCGAAGAGCAATTCCGACAGTCCGAAACTGGCGGACTTGTCCGCAATGACGATATCGGACGCGGCAACAAAGCCGACACCCCCCGCGTTCACCCGGCCTTTCACGAGGCTGATGGTCACGAAGGGCCCCTGCGCAAGCTCGCGCCAGATGTCGTAGAGCGGCTCGGGATCCCCGGCGGATCCGGTCTCCGAGACGGCCTTGAAATCCCCGCCCGCGCAAAAGACTTCCCCGTTTCCCTCGATCACGACAATCGAGACCGGCTTGCCGTCCGCTCCGGTTCCACGGGCGCAGGTTTCAAGGGCCTGCGCGAATTCCTCGACCATCCGGTCGTTGATGGCATTTCCCGCATCGGGTCGGTTGAACCCGATCCGGCACACACCCCCGGCGATACTGACGTTCAGCGTCTCAAAGCTCATTTTGATTGCTTTCCGCTGCCGGGCACGCCGAGGACCAGGGCCGTGTTGACGCCGCCGAAACCGAAAGAGAATTTCAGCGCATGGCGGATGGCGTGATTTGCTGCCCGGGGTCCGACCCAGTTGACTGCCGGGTCGAGAGGATGATCCAGATTGCGGGTCGGGTGCAGGCGCCCCTCCTCCATCTGCATGAGTACGGCGGCCACCTCGATCGCCCCCGAGGCGCTGAGGCCATGGCCGAATATGGACTTGGTGGCGTTGATGTGGGCGTTTTGCAACTCCAGCATCCGGTAGGTCTCCAGTTCCTCTGTGTCCCCGGCCGGTGTCCCAGTGGCGTGGCCGTTGACATAGTCAATCCCGGCCGCCGTCAACCCGGCTTCGGCCAGAGCTTTCCCTGCCGCCCTTGCCTGTCCGTCGCTGTTCGGTTCCGGGCCACGGGTTCCGTCATTGAAAATTCCCGTCCCGAGAACACTGCCATAGAGCTTCGGGCTGTTCACCCGATCCGTCCGGCTGATAACGAGCGCGGCGGAGGCTTCCCCGTAGATGAAGCCGTCGCGGTCGGCGTCCATCGGCCTGCAGGCCTTCGAGGGACTGTTCGCGAACCGGCTGGAGCCCATCGCCCCCATGGCCCGCAGGGCCTGAAGGTCGTGAGCGGATAAATCCTGCAGGGCACCTAGC
Organism: Roseibium salinum; assembly: GCF_026240905.1. Lineage (NCBI taxonomy): Bacteria > Pseudomonadati > Pseudomonadota > Alphaproteobacteria > Hyphomicrobiales > Stappiaceae > Roseibium > Roseibium salinum. Next base: position 4,656,256 of record NZ_JAPEVI010000003.1, on the reverse strand, counting down.
GCTATGCAGACATCCACCCGGCCGGATCGGATGGCGTCGACGGCCTGGATCACGGCCACGGCCCCGCTTGCCGATGCCGCGCCAACCGTCACGGCGAAGCCGCGGATCGGAAACACCGTGGCGCAGACGCCGCAAATATCCGTGTCCTGGAACATATGACCGTGCCGCGGCGGGACATAGGACAACCGGCCGGCGTATTCCCCGAGCGCGAGTTCCCTTTCGCGGGACATCAGGTTGCTGCCACCCACCACAAGGCCGATCCGTTCCGGGTCGACGTGGTCGAGCCCCGCTTCCTGCCACGCTTCGCTCAGCACCGAAACCGCGGCCCGGGCACTGAGGCCCACGGTTCTGGCAATGCGGGGCGGCAGAATCGCCGGCGGCTCCGGCATCTCGACCCCGATGAACGGAGTGTCCCCCTCTGCCGGTTCCCGTCCCTCGCGGCCCAGATATGAAAACAGATCGGGTGTCTCGAACAGCGCCTCGCTGAACGCGGCCTTGCCGTGACCGGCCCCGCAGGCAACGCCAATTCCTGAGATCCCGATCCTCACCGGCTCACCCGGCGGATTTTGCGTGCAGAAGGTCCGCAAGTTCGCCGATGTTGCGCGGGCCGTGCAACTGAACCATCGGGATCTTCAGGCCGAGTTGTTCCATCACGGCGAGGATGACCTCGCTGCGCTCGATGGAATCGACCCCGAGATCCGCCATGGAATCGGCTTCGGTGATCGTCTGGCCGGCCAGTTCGGGGACGGTCTCGCGGATTTCCGCAATGATGATCTCGGCAATCTTGTTCGCGTCCAACTTGGTCTTCCTGATTTCAGATCCAGATATATTTCCGGTGATAGCCTTCTATCCGCTCCAGAACCAGCCGGGTTCCGTCGCCATTTTCCGGAAAGGCTCCAGGAATGATGCCGTGGTCCAGCACGCTCTCCTTCGTGCCGAAGCGGATCGCCGCGCCTCCCGACAGGAGGTTCTCGTATTCGGCAATCGAAAGCCGGTAGCGGCGATCCAGCTGATCCGGAATTCTCATGGCCCGCAACCGTTCTGCTCCCTCCTGCGTGACCACACCGCTGAAGAATTCCGAGCAGCAGCCGGACCCGTAGGAGAAGAGACCCACCCGGATCGGTTCATGCGGCGCAACACTGTCGATGGTGCCCGCTAGGGCCACGAACACCGATCCGCCGGCCGTGTTGCCGACCCTTTTGCCGTAGGAAAGGCTCGGCGCCAGCCGTCTGTCGAAATCCTCGGCAATCGCATCGGGCTTTGCCTTGTAAAGCTTTCGCATCAGTTGCCTGTGCGCGCCCTTGACCATGCCGCCAAAGGGCGTGTGAAAGCAAAGCTGGTCGAATGTGGTCTGGAAGTCCGCATTCTCGACCCGGCGCGAATAGTCTTCGAAGGCGGCCGTGCAGCAATCGAGATAGGCCATCAGCGACAGATCCGCATCGCCGGCTTCCGTATCCAGCCCCGGACGGCAGGTGTCCATCACTTCGAAGGCATGGTTTCCGTAGGCTCCTTGGTCGAGCCGGAACACGTGCGGCTGATCGGAAACAAGCATGGCCACGGCGCCGGCGCCTGAAGTCGGTTCCGAATAGGCCCACTCCTGGATGGCGGCGGCATCGGCAAGCGCGAAGCGGGAGATATCCGTTGCGATGACCAGCGCCTTTGCGCCGGGCGAAGTCTGCGACAAGACGAAATTGACCGCCATCTGCAGACCCGCGGTGCCGGAATAGCAGGCCTGTTTCAGTTCGAACAGGCGGCAATTGGAGGGCAGGTCCAGATGTTTCTGCACGTAAGTGCTGATCGACTTGCCGAAATCGATCCCGGATTCGGTGCAGGTGATGATCATCTCGATCCGGCCGCGCTCGTCTTCGCTCAGCCGGTCGACAATGGGTTTTGCTGCATTGACCGCAAAGGTGATCGGGTCCTCGTAAGGCAGGGCGACGGCTTTTTCCTGCATCAAGAGGTTTTCGAACCGGGGCAGGTCCAGGCCGCGATGGTCGCAGAGTTCGCGGACATCGAGATAGGCCATGCCGCCGAACACATTCATGGCTTCAATGCCGACCGGAATCGTCATCACGCTGTCTCCAGCCGCACGGGCAGGCGGCCGAGGCCGCGCGCATTCATCCGGTCGAGCCGCCACTGCGGATCACCGGCAAGTTCGATCCGCGCGTATTTCTGAAGAACCGCCGAAAAAGCGACCTGCGCCTCCAGCCGGGCCAGCGGCGCACCGATGCAGAAATGGGCGCCGCCGCCAAAGGTGAACTGCGCATTTGCGGGCCGGCCGACATCCAGCCTGTCCGGATTGGCGAAGCGTGCCGGATCGCGGTTGATGGCGCCGGTCAGGCCGAGGACCGGCGACCCTTTGGGGATCAGTGTTCCCTCGACCTCGAAATCCTCCAGGGCAACGCGCAGGATCATATTGCCGCCGGGCTCCATGCGCAGGAATTCCTCGATTGCCGTGCGCATCAGGCCCGGATCGGCTCTCAGACGGGCCATTTCCTCTGGATGGCGCAGCAGAAGCAGCATGCCGTTGCCGATCAACGTGACGGTCGTCTCATGCCCGGCAACCAACATGGAGACGAGATTTGTAAGCGTCTCGTCCTCGTCCAGCGTGCCGTCCTTGTAGGCGCGGATCGCCAGCCCCATCAGGTTGTCTTCATCGGCGTCCTGCCGCGCTCTGATCTGCTCCCGCAGGAAGGCCTTGAAGACATTGAGCGCTGCCAGCGCTTCCGCCTTCTGGTCCGGCGTCATCAGGATGTCGCCGATGCGGATCAGAGATGCGCTCCAGGCGCCGATCTGTTCATCAAGGTGGGCGGGAATATCGAAGAGTTCGCATAGAATGCGCAGCGGCAACGGACCGGCAAAAGCCTCGATGAAATCCACTTCGCCGCTCTCCGGCATCGCGTCCAGCAGGATCCGTGTCTGTCTTTCAATCAGCGGGACGATCGCGCTCATCGCCTGCGAGCGGAAAGCCGGCTCATAGACCTTGCGCATGCGCCGGTGGTCGTCACCGTCGCAATTGATCATTTGCCACTGGAATTCGCTGAACAACCGGTGGCCGACCGGGTCGTTGGCACGGTAATCGTCGGAATTCCAGCCGCCTCGCCATTGCCGCGTGTCCCGCCCCATGCCGGTCGATTTCGCGACCCTTGCGAACGCCCTGTGGCCGAGGATGAAGTAAATGCCGCTGGCCTTGTCCAGATGAACGCTGCCAAGGTCCTGAAGGCGGCGCAATTGAGGATAGGGGTGTTCCAGAAATTCCGGATCGGACAGCAATGGCCACCAGTCGATGTCACCGCCGTCAGGGCTCCGGAACTCGTTCATCTGCGCGTCTCTCAAACAATTACGCCTGGGTCTCAGGCTGAATATCGGGACGAAATCGGGTGCGTTCGCCGAGCACTTTGAAGACGGGGCCACCCGGTTACAACATTTAAAATCTGTCTCAATTGAAAGGGTTCGAGAATTCCGAAGGGTCCGGGCTCCGCCTCGCCTTGTGTCAGGTCAAGTGTTTCCCAACGACATGTCGGCGTCAAGCGGTGAGGCACCGACCAGCAACCCGCTGCCCCCATGTCCACAACCGAGCCCGGAAGCCTGCCGGAGGCTCCGGCACGCTATTGTCTCTCCCTTGCCGGGTGTTACCGGCCCGTGCAACAAAGGCGGACTGCGGCGTCTCGACCAGGGTCCTAGCATGCTTTCCTCATCCCCGTCCCTTCCCACGGTCTTCTGCTTCGCCGGGCAGGGGTCGCAGTATTTCCATATGGCCGCCGATCTCATGGACGCCTATCCGGTTTTCAGGCAGTGGATGGAAATCGGCGATCGCATCGTGCGCAATTGCGAGGACTTTTCGCCGCTGGAAAAGATCTATTCGGCGGACCGCAAGGCAAGCGACCCGTTCGATCACCTGGAGCATTCGCATCCCTCGCTGTTCATGACGCAGTTCGCGACCGCCAAACTCCTGCAGCAGATGAAGCTGAAACCGGACATGCTGCTGGGAGTGAGCCTGGGGGAATTCGTGGCCATGAGCGTTGCGGGCATGATCCCCTTCGAAACGGCCTTGAAGGCGGTCGCCCGGCAGCCCGCGCTCTTCCGCAAGAACACACCGGCGGGGGCTCTCATTGCCGTGCTGGCCCCGGAAAAGATCCGCACCTCCTCCCCTCTCCTTTCCGCCGTGACGGAAATTGCCGGCTTCAATGCCGAAGCCCACTGCGTCCTCGCATGCCTTGCCGGCGACACGCAGCGCGTCCTTGATGAATTGCGGCGCCTTGATGCGCCCTTCCAGATGCTGCCCGTTCCATTCGCCTTTCATTCCGCCTGGGTCGAAGCCGCGCGGCACGACTATCTGGCTTCGGTTGCGCGCCTTTCCTTTGAAACTCCCTTCTGGCCGGTCTGGTCGGCCTGTTTCGGCAAGAAGATCGACACGATGGATGCCGGTTCGAGCTGGCGGATCGTGCGGGAACCGATGCAGGTGCGCCGGACCTTTGCAGGTCTCGAAGCGCAGGGCGGCGCGAATTATATCGATCTGAGCCCGACCGGCAGTCTTGCCGCCGTGCTGCGCCAGGAGCTTTCCGGCGAAACACGGTCGACAATCACTAACGTTCTGTCGCCATTCGGCGGAAACCTGAAGCGCGTGGAAAGTCTCTGCGCAGTGCTCGCGCCGTGATCCCGCCTATTCCAATGGGCAACCAGGCGTTTGTGCCGTCATGGCGCTTCGACAAAAAATATAACTTTTGAGTGTATTTGCTGGGTTTTACAATTAACGTGAAACCATCCCCGGAGAAACAGATGCGCAATTCTCAGACTTGGACATACCTCTGCCGGTCCCTCGCCGGTTTCGCAGCGCTCATTCTCGCGGCGTGGATGGTGTCCACCCCGGCCCTTTCCGAAACTGCCGCGAGTCTGCCTCCCGCGGACAAAGCGGTCATTCCGCCGGCGCCCGATTACGACGAGGCGTCGAGCTGGCTGGCCCGGCCCGACAATCCGGACGCGTTTGCCGTCGATATCCTCTGGGTCTATCCGACCGTGCTCTACGATCAATCGGCCTGGCTGATGGATATCACCCGCAAGGACCTGATTGCCGGAGCGGCCGAGACCGTGCACAGCGAGGCGCTGGTCTTTTCCGGGCAGGCGAACCTTTATGCTCCCTTCTACCGCCAAATGAACCTTGCCGGGTTCAACCTGCCCGAAGACGAGCGCGATGCCCTGACGGCCCATGGCGAAGAGGATATCCGGCGGGCGCTGCGCCATTACATGGAGCACTACAACAACGGCAGGCCCTTCATCGTTGCCGCCCACAGCCAGGGCTCCTATGTGCTGACCCAGTTGATCGTAGATCATTGGGGCAAGCTCGGCATCGAGGCTCAGCTCATTGCGGGTTATCTGATCGGCTGGTCGATCACCGGCGAGGACCTGCAGGACAACCCGGCCATCGATATCTGCGGAGAGCCACGTCAGACCGGCTGCTTCATCAGCTACAACTCGGTCGCTGCCGGAAAGCAGGGCGAGGCGCCGATGATCCTGAAGGGAGCGATCGTCGTCAATCCGCTGACCTGGACCCGCGAAACAAAACTTGCGCCATCAAGCCTCAATCTCGGCTCGACACTGTTCGACGGGGAAAACCCATGGCGGACCTATCCCGGCTTTACCTCCGCGCAGATCGCCGATCACGGGCTGGTCGTCGCCCCTGCCGACCCCGCCCTTCTGGAAACCCCGTTCTTTCCGCAAGGGGTCTACCACAGCCTCGACTACTCGCTGTTTTTCGAGAATATCAAATCCAATGCGGCGCAACGGATCCAGGCCCATCTTGCCCGGAAAAACGGCCCTCCCCCGCAATAGCCGGATGGCGGCTGCCTTCCAGCTACGGCAACTAGCCGCGATGCGCATAGATGTGAAAGACCGGTGCGCCGCCTTCTGACATCGGGTGGCTTTCGATGCTGCAGCAATAGCCGTGCTTTTCAAGGTCGGCGCGGATCGTGCGAAGTTCGTCCTCGCCCCGATGAATTTCCACGAGCAGCTGGCGGATATTCCGCCACAGGTCCGGTCCGATCCCGTCCAGCACCGCGCGTTCCTGACCTTCGGTGTCGATCTTCAGAAGATCGATCGGACCGATCGCGAGCCGTTCCGCCACCGCGTCCAGCCTGTCGATATCGGCCGTGATCTGTTCGGTGCGGAACAGTTGCTCGACAAAGGCCTCGTCATCAATCATTTCCTGGGCGCCGGTCCTGTCGATGATCGCCCTGATATCGGCGCTGACGCCAGTGCCAAAGAGAAGAGTGCGCAGACCGTCCGAGAGGGTTTTTCGGGCACCGGCCTCGGAGGAAGAGAGGGCGGTAATGCCCGGGCAATATTCGAACTCGATCTTTCCCGGTGCCGAACCGAGCGCCATGTTGAAGATCTCAACGGTGCCACCCATGTCGGCCGCATTGGCCCTGAGCGCGGCGAAGGCTGCAGGCATGGGCTCAAGGGCACAAATTCTTGCCTCTGGACACAGATCGCGCAGTCGCAGGCAGAACAGCCCGATATTGGCGCCCACATCGACAAAATTGCCCCCGACCGGCAAGGTCAGTCCGTGCCGGCTGAAATCCGCGGACATGACTTCATGCCATCCGAACCCGACTTCATAGGCATTGACGCAACTGACCGTGCGTCCATCCGGCAGGGTGGCGGTCTCAAGATTCACCCGCATGTCTCCTCCCCGGCTGCTTCATCAGCCGCTCGTAAACTTGTGCCCTTCTGCAGAACGGCTCGGCCACACCACAGAGGGAATAGCAGGCCGAAGTATTTGCGGCAAAGGGCTGAATGTGGATCGGCTCCACTAACAGACCCCGCTGGCATATGGAAATTCAATAACTTGTGACACCGATCGGCGTCGAGACCCCTCGCTGCATCACACACCTTGTGGAGCCGATCCACATACCGCCACTTGATCCCACCTGATCCCGGAAACGCTTTCTTGCCAAGTGCTCTTGCGCGTCACAACAGATCAGGCATCTGGAACTTATCTTTCTGCTGCCCTTGCACCCCAACCAGACGGAAAGCTAATCAAGCAATCAATTAGCGGCGGGAAACGTTATCTCACAGCGGTGACCGGCCGGCAGACCGTTTTCGGGATTGGGCAATTCAACTCGCAGACCGAATGTGTTGCTGGCCGCATCGAAGACCCGGTCAATTATCGTAACCTTACCGGTATAACGGCCACCGATCGGTTTGTTAGGCAGCACGACTGCTTCCATTCCAGGATGGATCCTGCCGTATTCACTCACGGGAATGAACGCCTCCACGTGTAGTGGGTCCAGCTTGGCGATGGTCGCCAATTGGCTGTCCTGGTCGAGATACTCGCCGCGAAAGAGTGCCCGTTCGAGCACGACACCGTCGATCGGGCTCCTGATGGTCTTCTGTTCAAGGACACGCTTTGCCCGGTTCAATTCCAAACCGGCGATCCGCTTGCGCATCCGGGCAATTGCCAGTTCGCGGGTCACGACCTCCAGTTCAGCGATGGCTTCCTCAAGGCTGTCCGTCGATGTAATCTTGCGCTCCGCAAGCGTGCGCGTGCGCACCAAACGGCTCTTTGCAAGACTGTATCGGGCCTCCTGGGCTTCGATTTCCGAGGTGCTGGCAGCTTGTTCAGACATCAGATCGACGGTCGCCGCTTCCGTTTCTGAACTTAGCCGGGCAATGATCTCACCCTTGTGCACATAGTCACCGCGCTCAATCAGCACTTCACTCAACAGGCCCGGGACCAGGCTTCCAACCTTGACCACAACCGCCGGATCGATAACGCAGTCAAAGGATTGCGCGGCAAGCGGTGATGTCATCATCAAGAAAAAGATTGTCCCAAAGGTGCATTTCAGGCGCATAGGCACGCCCTCAATTCGACTTCCAGTCCAATGCCCCATCAAAATACTCTCCGGCACAACCCTACTCCGCACTGCCTGAAAACGCTAGCAACACGCCGAGCCGCCGATCCTGGGCGAGCAAAGCCTTGCGGTCTCGCGAGTGAGCCTGTTCGGCCCGCCATTGGGCCGCAGTGAACAACGCTCTGCCAGCGGACGGGCCGATAAATCGCCCGGGCCGCCGCAACGCTTTCAGCAGAACGAGATCCAGCAACGGGTCTTCCAGCGACAGGATCTTTTCTGTTGTCCCGGGTTCCCCCCGTCGTCCGGCCCGGCCTTCCATCTGCCTGTCGATCCGTCCGGCATCGTGACGCTCGCTCAGGATGACATGCAAGCCACCGACTTCGATGACGGCCGGATCCAGTTTGATGTCGACGCCGCGCCCTGCCATGTTGGTGGCAACGGTAATACGTCCGGCCTCCCCTGCCCGGGCAATGATTTCGGCTTCTTCCGCGCTCTGCTCCGCATTGAGAACCGTGTGCTCTAGCCCCGATGCGGACAGCCATTCACTTGCCGAACGCGACGCATTGACGGAGCGGGTGGCAATGAGTACTGGCCGTCCTTCGGTCACGAGCGAGGCAGTTCTCTCGGCGATCGCCTGCCATTTCGCTACCAAAGTGGGGCAAATGCGAGTTCCCAGATCGCGCTTCTTGGAGGGCACATTGGGAGGCACGCGAAATACGGCGGTCCGGTAGACGGATCGGAATTCGGGACGCACCTCGCGGGCCGTTCCCGTCATCCCGGAAAGGCGCCGATAGCGGCGAAAGTACCTCTGATAGGTCATGCGTGCGATCGTCTGTTTGCGACCGGTCACCTGACAGCGTTCCTTCAGTTCGATCAGTTGGTGCAGTCCATCGCTCCACGAGCGGTCCGGCATGATGCGCCCTGAATATTCATCGATGATCTGAACCTTGCCCTCTCTGACGAGATAATGCTCTCCTTTGTAAAACAGCAGGTTGGCCACGAGCGCTTGACGGGCGGCCTCCTCACGGCGGACGCGATTGCTCCAGATTCCGCCCATGATCAAGGCACGCTCGGCAATCAGGTCACGTCCGTCAGCCGTCAGGTCGATCCGTCTGTCTTCCACGATCAGCCGGAAATGAACGCCGGGGACGAAGGCGTTAACGAGGCGAAAGGCATCTTCCGCCCAGACCTGTTCCTCCGCCGCGTCGGTTTCGCGCGAAATGATCAGCGGCGTCCGCGCCTCATCGACCAAAACGCTGTCGGCCTCGTCGACAATGGCAAAATGCAAGCCGCGCATGACGGATGATTTGTTCCGTTCGCCCACCCAGGAAAGCCGGCGCAATTTGGAATAGAGGTTTCTCGGTCTTCCTCCGAAAACGATCCGGTCCCGCAGGTAATCGAAGGCGATCTCCTTGTTGCTGGCATAAACGATGTCGCTGGCGTAAATCGCCGGTCGATTCTCGTGTTCTACCTCATGCGTGATGACGCCGGATGTCAAACCGAAATAGCGGTAGATCGGCTGCAGCAACGCATGGTCTCGTTCGGCAAGGTAGTCATTCACCGTGATAACGTGCACGGGTGTGCCTGCCATCGCCGCGGCGGCTGCCGTCAATGCCGCCGTAAGTGTTTTTCCCTCGCCTGTGTCCATTTCGATGATTGATCCGTCGAGCATCGCAAAACCGGCAAGCAACTGGACATCATGATGACGCAAACCGAGCTTGCGGCGCGTGACTTCTCTCAACAAGGCGAAGCATTCAACGGCATGTTCGCTGCGTTCATAGCCTCCCAGCCGAATGCGCGGCCGCACTTTCCGGACACGCAATTCCAATTGGTCGTCGGAAAGTGAAAGGAGTTCATGCTCCAAATCATTGACCATTTGAACCCGGCGCAATAGTTCCCGGCGCCGCGACCAGTCGAGCAGCGGCTCACGGGCACGCTTGAAAAGATTCTCGATCGTGTCGAGCCAGTGCTCGCTCGGATCCGCCTGCTCCGGATAAACTTCCAGAGCAGGTGGTATCCAGGCGGCTACGGGCGCGTTTGCGAAGCCGGTGTGCAATGAAGTTTAGGCCGTCGCCTCTCCCCCGTTCTTCCTGGCAGGCGCCTTCCGGCTTGCCTTTGACAGAGCTGCCGCTTCAATGCCTTCGGCACTTTCCGCAAGGCCTTCCTCTGGAGATTTTGCCGCAGGAAACCGATCCAGCATGTCCGAGAAATGGCGCAGTGAATGCAGGTGTAGATATGTGCATTCCAGTTCGTCATTGTTGAACAGGTTCTGCAGATCTTCCGCCGAAAGATTCTTGAGTTTATCGCGATTGACGGTCATGAAACCCGACAGCGAACGTCTTTCCCCGGTGTTCAAATTGAACTGCGCCTGCATCGGTTGCAAAAGTTCGAGCGCCTTTAAACGGTCGCAGTACTGTTTCGTCCGCTGGAACCGTGCCTGATAGTCCTGCAGAAAGTTGAGCACGTTCTTGAGATATTGCGTCTGCTCGCCGTCATTGTCGAACAAGCGTTCACCGCGCCCCTCACGGTTGCAACCTTTGAAATCCTCATCGATGTGCAGAATGAAGGTCCTGCCGGATTTGTCGGTTGAAAATACGAATGGAAAGCGACGAACGAAGGCAGGAACGTATTTCCCGAGCCACTCGCCATTTTCTCCGACAAAAAGGTTTTCGGTCTGCTGAGCGCCAAGCACGACAACGGGCATGACGGCGTCTTCGTTTCCGGCGAAGACAATCGGATATTCCGCGGCAGCCTGTGCGAATTCGATTGCGGTCAACGGCACCGAGTTGACCTCCTTAGCAAATTCGTAGGTGGCCCCGGCCTTCACCGACAGATCCTTGTGCCGGTCGACAGTAACGGGATGCGCGTTATGATAGAACAGAAGTTGTGTAGACACGTGATTTCCCCTTTGATTTACACGGGTACATTGTCTAGCGGGAGAAACTTATACATTATTTTTGTTATCTTTATTTGAAGGCATCCTAGCTTTTTTAAATGAAAGACACAACGACGTCGACGTCTAGATTTGGAACAATTTCAGGAAAACCTGTCTTGACAATCGATAGAGACGCTCCGCAAGAGGTTGTTTTCCATGGTAAAATTTTACGAACACTCGACTTCCCACACGGGATGTTATCTGACTTTCGGTCAAAAAGACATCAAGCTGCAGCAATTTTTCTAACGTACGGTTACTCTGAGTATTCGATGGATCCAGAGCAATTTTTCCCCCTCCCATGGTGCTGAGAGCCGCACTCGGTAAGGTATCGCTCAATGCAGGAACCTCGCGTGCGATTTTGGCCTGATATTCAATTTGCGGTTTTTCAACGAAACGGACCTTAATCTGCTGGCTCTTGTTGCGCACGAGGTCCGCACTGCCTTCGGGAACGATCACGCGGATCGGCGGATCTTCGAACTGTGCAACGTAGGCCACGCGTTGCCCTCGCCGCACGAACCGGCCGAGAAGATCCTTGGCTCCGGGGATGACAAGCGTGCCCTTGCTGTCCGCCTTGACGACGAGTGCGCGTTCGCGGATCTGCGCATTCTCAAAGTCTGCGCGAGCCAGTTGAAGTTCCTGCCGGACGATCCGGGCATTGGCCTGATCACCGCGGTCCTGCTTGTCGAGCCTGTGCTCCAGCTCGCGAATGCGAATGCTCAGCAATGCGACACGGCCGGACAGAAGAGGATCTTCCAGCCGCATCAGCGGACTTCCGGGGTCAACCTGTTGCCCGGGCATGGCCAGCAGCTCCAGAACAGTGCCGTCGGACTGGGCATGGACAACCCCCTTTCCCGGGAGCCAGACGATCCCTTCTACGACCGTTGAATAGGGCAGCGGAATCGCAAAAAGCACAAGGCCAATGCATGACAATGCCCCACCGACGACGCCGAACGCCCGGCCTCGGTTCTTGCGCAGTTGCGGGCTCGTCAACACAAACCATGTGTGTTTTCCAAGCGGAACGCCAATCATCAGAATGACCGCCCAGATCGCGATCAATGTTCCGATGATGAAGAATTTCTGTGAGACGAAGACGGCGATGGTTGCCATGATGACAAGCCGATAGCAGAAGGCGGCTGTCGCATAAGTGACGAACCAGAAAGCTTCACCCGGCGCAGTGACCGGCGACGTTGCCGACCTGATGCCAAAAGCCGTCCGCTTGAAACAGTAGCCGAGATACTTGTTGGCCCGGCTGCCGAGGTTGGGGATCTCGAGAAGGTCACTGAGCACGTAATACCCGTCGAAACGTAGCAGCGGATTACCATTGAAAAACAGCGTCGATACGCCGCCGATCAGCATCACGTTGAAGGCGAATGCCCGCACGAGGCCGTCGCCGGCATTGAGCCACACGATCAGTGCCAGGCAGGCGAGAAAAACCTCGACAAGGATACCTGCGGCTCCGACCAGCGCTCTCTGCCACTTGCCGGTGAAGGCAGCGCTGTCGGACGCATCCACGTAAGGAACCGGCATGAACACCAGCATCATGATGCCGATCTCGTGAACATCACCTCCCCAGCGCTTTATCGCATAGGCGTGTCCGAGTTCGTGCAGAGCCTTGATCGCCGGGTAGGAGAGCAGCAGGAGAACGATGTTTTCCGTCGACAGCACCCTGTCGGTGACATTTTCAGTGAGCGCATCCCAGTTCATACCGGCCAGCACCGTGGCATAGGCGACGAAGGCGACGTAAAACATCGCCCCGAACCAGCTTAACAATGGCCGAACCAATGGATAGGTCGCATTCAGGAATTCGTTGGGATCGATCAGGTTGAGGCGGATTGCCAGTGGGTTCATGAAACTCATCATGAGCTTGCGGTTGCGACTCTTGCGGCCGCGGTCGGCGATTTCCTCGATGTCAGGCGGAACGTCGCCGAAAAGGACGTCGGCCGCATGCAGCTGCCCCAGCAGATTGACGACTTCATCCTGGGCCATCACCTTTTCACTGAGATTGTCGCAGGCAATATCCCAGACTTCCTGCATGCTTCGCTCGCCATTCATCAGACTGATGACGAAGTAGGTCTCCGGGGCAAACCTGTGGAACCGACCGGAAGTCCGGTCCTGCATTACGTACCAGAGCTGCCCTCTGAAAATAGTCCGGTGAATGCGGACATGCGCGCGCAGGCGTAGGTGAAGCTGGGCGACGCGATACCAGGACTGGCTGAAATACGATTGTTCCATCCAGCAGCCCTCAAGGTATCCAACGCCACGTGGCCAAATAGATCCAGTTGATCATCTTTTCCGTGTAGGTGCTGATGAGAAGCCGTGTATCGACCGACGTTTTCGCAATCCCCTCCATTCCGGGCCGCAGGCGCCCTGTGACCTTGTCGAGACTGGCCTCGACCCGGAAATAGTTCCGTCCTTCCTTCTGTTCGGAAATGGCCGTGATCTGCTCGATACGGTAAGTCATTGGCTCCCGCGGAAGTGCGGTCACGCGCAGCACTCCACTCTGGCCGATCTTGATGTTGCCGATGTCGACTTCGTCCACTTCCAGGAGGACCCGATAGGAATCGAGCGGCGCGATCTTGAAGAGTTCTTCGCCTCGCTCGACGACCGCGCCAATCGACTGGCTGAGATCGCCTTCGACGACATAGCCATCAAACGGTGCAACCAACCGCGTCCTGCGAAGCTGTTCGTCGATCAGCGCAAGTTGGGCTTCGGTCTGTTCCACCTGCGCCTTGATGATCAGCGCCTCGGCTCTTTCGTGCAGGGTCAGGGCCCTGTCATATTCAGTCATCTTCTGCTGGCGCGTGGTTGCCAGCCGGAGTCTTTCGAAACTCAGGTCCTGATCATCGAGCCGGGCAAGTTCCTGCCCTTTCTTCACAAGCTCGCCCGACCGGACCCCTTCATCGGCCACATACCCGTTGAACGGCGCAACGATTGTCCGCTGGACCGTGCCGCGGATAATCGCCGGCGAGGTCACGGAATAGTCTGTTGTGGCAAGGCTGAAGAACGTCACCAGCGCGACGGCAATCGCGGTCGCCAATTTGCGGCCGAAATAACCCGCTCCGAACAGCCGTTTGAGCTGTTCCCCGGCAGAGTCGAAGATCTTGAGGATTAAATATCGGTCGTTGAGCCTTTTTTCCTGAAGGACCGGACCGACAACAGCCGCGACGGCATCACACAGGTCCACCGTCGCCCCGTCGAATGGATTGCCTGCCGGCCTCTGCAGCGTCATCGCGCCTATGATCTTGCCGCCCGCCTGAAGCGGCACGGTAAGGATTGCCCCGCTGCGATGAAGCCGAGCCAGCTCCTCGTGGGCGAGACTGACCCGGTATTCCCAGGTCTCCTCGGCGGGGTAGACGATCACGGCATTCTGGTCGACCGCTTCATCCATGGCCGAGCCGATGTCGCGGATAAGGTTCATCTTGTTGCCGAAGCCGGACGCGTGCGAAATTGCCGCCACGCGGCACTTGCGCCTTTTCACGAAGCCGACGCTTACGGGATCGGCCTTGAGGCGCGTCGCCATTTCCGTGGCCAGCGAGGTCGCCGCGCTGATACCCCCCTTGGCTTCAAGCACGGAAGAAAGCATGTCGAACGCCAGCCGGCTGCGTTCGCCGAGTTCCTGCTCCTCTTCCTGGAGCCGGCGCCTGAAAAAGGCTTCCACCCAACCTGCCGCCCACTGGATCTTGCGCATGACCTCGGTATTGGCTGCAATCTGCTGCGACACCTCGACAGTGCAGACGCCATAGAGTTTGCCGTCGACGAAAAGGGGACCTGAAACGATCTGAGACGGTGCATCGTCACCGGCCGCTGCCATGGCCATGCCCTGCCGCTTCGCAAGCGATTTGTTGGCGGCAATCAGATGCTGTTCGCCGACCCGGGACCTTTCCGGCCAGTAGGCGACCGGCACGAAAGGCCCCGCCTCCGGATCGCCGATCAACACGACGCCGGTGACGTTTCCAGGAAACTGCCGGCAAAGGATAGCCAGCCAAGAGTCGATGAATTCTTCAGGAGACTGGGCACTGCGGAAACGGCTCCACAACGCCTGGTCCAGCATGGCATAGCTGACCGCTCCGGAGCCGTCTTCGCTCCGGACCGGTCCGGTTTCACTTGCACTCTGGTCACTCATTCACACCAAACTCGAACCAAAGCGGTTACTCCTCCAATCGTGGCAGCCACCTCACCGGAGACTGAACAATCCCGACAAGCGGGCAAACAGTCCCTGCCGGGCCTTCCATTCCAATGCCCCGCCCAGACCGTCGGCGTCATCGTCGTTGTCGGAATCCTGCTCATACTGATCCACTCCGTTGCCGGCATTGGTATCTGTCGCAGCATTGACAAATGTTCCGCTCGTCTCGTCGAAGACCCAGGCCGTGGCCTCACCTGCCGCGCTGACTTGCGGCAGAGATTCAAGGACACCAGCGACCTGGCCGTTTGCCTGTCTTGAGGTGGCCGCGGGTGCCGCGGACGAGCCATTGGATTGCGGAGCGGACGGACCGTTCCCTGCCGGCGGTGGCGCTAAGGTGCCGCCAAGACCGGCTGGGGCGGAATATCCATCAACTTCGTCGCCGGATATCCCGGCTGAGTGCATCAGATCCAACGCTGCCGGGTGGACAAACAACCCGAGCGTTTCGTCATAGACCCGTGTCGCGCCTGCACTGCCGTCGCCACTGGCATCCGGCAACTGGCGCACGCCAGCCTGCAGCGTTTCTGCCATGACACCTGTGCCGTTGTGTTCCAGGCCGATCTGGTGTCCGACCTCGTGAACGAGAACACTCAACAGGTCGTACCGTCCATCGGCGGGGCCGCCGGAAATCGCGAACTGCGATCCGCCGTCTCCTTCAACGAACTCTTCGTTTTGGAGCGGCGTCAGGTCGACGAACCAGCCATGACCAGCGGCGTCACGATCAATCAGGATCGCCCCGAAGACAGATTGCGCCAGTTCGCCATCGGCCAGATCGACCACCTGAATGTCGAGCTTGCCGAGGGCGGCGAGCTGTGAAGCATCGAGCTGTCCGCTTTCCCGCCAGACGACGATGGCGTCGTCGAGCAGGCCGAGGGCATCCTCGCGGGTGATCGCAAGATCGACCGATCCGACGATGGCATTCGATCCGGCCGAAAGCAGATTGTCGGAAGTATCGAAATACGGATCGTTCGTGCGGATGCTCAGCTTGTCGAACGACGCCAGCTGGTCGCCGTTCATCAGGCCGACGCCACCGTCCACCAAGGCGGAGTAGAAGCCGTGGTTGGTCACGAAGGCACCGTCGACGCTGATGCTGACCGAAGCCCCGAGCAGCGACAGGCGCAGTTTGTGATCGACGCCGTCGACCATCGCCCGGCTGTAAGTAGCGTCCACCTGGTAGCCGCCCTTCAGACTGACATGGCCGACGAGTACGAGATCATTGGCCGCATCGAGTGCGACGAACTTGTAGTCGCTCGGGCCGTAGACATCAAACGCGATGCCGGCAAGGCCTTGCGAGTTGAACGCCGTTTCCAGTTCAAGATAGGAGTTCACCTGCAATTTCGTGCCGATATCGACGGTGTTGACCTGTGCCCCGCCTTCTGCAACCAACCGCCCAGCTGACATTGCCCAGCCATCGGAGGCCGTCAGTTCGTATGTCCCGGCACCATCGAAATTGTCGGTATAGTCGAGCGTCAGTTCGGGCGGCAGTATCTGCACGGTGAAATTGTCCACCGTTGACTTCGAGCCGTCGTTACCGAAGCCGACCAGGCCGCGATTGAGCGCAACCGGCACGCCTTCAACGATGCGCGGGTCGAACGTGTAGCTGAACCAGTTCACACCTGCGACCGCCACAGTCACATTGGTGCCGTTGACGGCGACCAGCACATCGTAGCTCTGGCCGGGTTTCAACTGAACCGGTTTGTTCGACTTGACCACCTGATGCCAACCAGTCTCGTCGCGGTAGCCCATTTCGATCTGGTCGTTCGAAATATTGATACCGGCATATTTGAAATCAGTCTCCGAATAGTAATCGAAGATGATATAGGCGTTCGCCTTCCAGCCGCCGGTCGGTTTCTGCGCGGTCAAGCTGGCAGCGATTTCGTAGTAAACGGGCAAGTAGGCATCGACATAGAAGACAGCTGCGGACTGGCTGGTCTTGCTTTCCGCTGTCACGGCAACCTTGCCCTGCTGGACGACGAAATTGCCCTGATCGACCGCAAACGGATTGACCCCGTCGTTGACATCAGCCGAACGGAGAACGTCGCGGCGTCCACCTGGAATGTTGCCTGGCTGCGGGTCGGTCGGACCGCCCGTCTGATCCTGCCAGAGGCCGTGGTCGCGCTGCATGACGAGACCCATTTCCCCGAACGGATCGCCGAGCAACTGACGCACGTTGGAATACCGGCTGTAGGAATTGTGAATGCCGGTATCCGATGTCCGCGTTATATCGACGCCGTCGCTGGCGGCCTGTGCCGACAGGAAGTCGAACAGGTGCGGCGGCACCTGGCGGCTGACAGTCGCGATGCCAAACGGTGCGAAAGGCACGATGTAGCTGTTGTATTCGCCAGCCCAGTCGATCAACCGGTCGCCGCCGGTATTGCCGATCAGGATATCGAGTCCGGCACCGCCGAATGCACGGTCTTCCCAGATCAGATGTGTATCCGGGGCATCGTTGAGACCCCTGGTATCGTCGTAGCTGGTGCCCGGTCCGCCGAAGACATCGTCGGCGTTCAGGAGATCGTTGCCCCAGCCGCCGTAGGTACGGTCTCGTCCGGTTCCGCCCACGATCCAGTCGTTGCCGTGATCGCCGAAGATCCGGTCATCGCCATCCGTTTCGCGTGCAACCTGATCCCCTATCGGATCGCCGTTCGGCTTGAAGTCGATGTAACCGAGAACGTCAAAGCCTTCATTGTCGAGCTGGTTGAGGAAGTAGTGCTTGAGCGTCGACGGATCGACGCTGTCGTCCTTCCACACCACTGTCTCGCCTGCGATCTCGTCGAAAAGGATCACCCGGCGCGGGTCATACTCGTCATAGAGGTAGAACTCGCCAAGGCGGCTCTGTACCGGTTTCGGTGCATTCCAGGGATTCGTGTCCGCTCCAAAGAGCAGCACGTTGCCCGGGTTATAAGGCCGGCTGAAGTCGATCCGAACCAGGCCGATCAGGTCTCGAAGCTGGCCGTTCTCGTCCAGTTCCGATCCGGCAATGCGCGGAGCGTAACTCTCGGACAGTGCTTCGCCGCCGCCGATTGCATCGTCGCCGCCGCCACCATGAATGAAGTCGTCGCCGAGACCACCGAAGATGATGTCATCGGCAAAGCTTGTCACGAATAACGGATCGTCGATACCCGGTGCCAGATCGAACGGGGTCAGGTCGACGCTCTTTTTCAACTGATCGGCGATATTGATCAGTTCGGTCTGCACCTGGCCGGGAGTATAGATGAACTCGTTGAGTACGTTGCCCTGGCTGGTGCGCGTGTCCGGATCCCGGTCGAGCAAAGCTTCGACCCCGAAGAGATTTTCGCCATGCGTCGCGGAGTTCCGGCTGGTGTAGATCCGGCCGTCGTCGCCCAGGATACCGTCGGTGCCGACACCGCCGGAGATCCAGTCGTGGCCCCAGCCGCCGATGATGTCATCGTCCTGGGCGTCGCCGAAGATCGAGTCGTTTCCGCCCGCTCCGTAGATGGTATCGTCACCGGTTTCGCCGTGGATCTCATCGCCCGCGCCGATATCCACTTTAGCTTCGAAACCGAACATGTCGCGCATGGTCGGGTCATCGAAACCAGCATCGAGATCGAAGTGGTCAGGCCGGAAGTCAGGCCCGCCTGGCGTGTAGTCGAGCAGGCGCACGCCGCGCACGATCAGCTTTTCATTGCCATAATTATCATAGGCAAAGGACACGTAGTTCGGGCTGTCTGGATCCCATTCGCCGGTTCCGTCACCGCCGAAATTCACGTCCGGCGTAGCATCAAGGAAGCTGTTGATCCCGACGATCCGGATGATATCAGCATTGTCGCCGGCAATCGTATCGGAATCGCGTGCGTGAAGCTCACCAACCGCCGTTCCATCTTCCAGAGGATTGACTTCCATCGCAGTATTGTTGTCGAAGCCGTTGTTGCGGTCGATCTGAGTCCCTGCACCGCCAAAAATGGTGTCGTTGCCGTCAGGTCTGCTGTTCGCGGTAACCAGGCTGAAGTGGGTCGACGAACCGCCGACCAGGTCGTCCTGGCCGAGACCACCGAAGATGACATCGCATCCTCCGCCGCCTTCGATATAGTCCTCGCCGTCCGAGGCTGCCTCGAAACTGCCGACGACCTTCAGCGGACCGATCGGATCCTCGATGCCGGCAGGCGAGCGTGCCGCGCCGACATGCGCCTGCGCTGCCGCCGCGCTGTCGATCGATCCGTCACCCTGGATAACGTCGTTGCCGAGCTGGCCGAAGATCTCGTCATGCCCGGCACCGCCGGCGAGATAATCGTTGCCGAAGCTGCCGTCACCGGCATTACCGTAGTCGAACTCGAACGTATGCAGGGCGGCATAGTCGATCTCGTATTCGCTCCACCACTGTGGCCCGGACGGATCGCGGTAGTTGCGCTTGATGCCGTCGGTCAGGAGCAGGCCGCTGTTTTCACCGCCGAGGGCTCCCGGCTGACCGTCGGGTGCGTACGCATAGATCGGGTCCACACCGTTCGGTAGAGCACGGTCGGTCCTTGCATAGAGAAGGGCTCCGGCAAGCGCCTGGAACCTGGCGTTCAGGATGTCGTCGAGAAGATTGACATCTCCCGGCTCGCCCATCCTGGTGAGGTAGACGTTGTCACCGAAGATAAGATCATCTTCCTCGCGGCCGTCGATCATGTCGTTGCCGGCGCCGCCGATCAGGATATCGGGCAGGTTGGTGCCGAACAGGATGTCGTCGCCGCCGTTCTGCAATTCAACCGAGTTGATTTCCAGGATCGAGGAAAGTTCGGTCGTCTGGATCTTCTGCAGGAGGATCGGCGGCTCGTTCGGATCCGCGACGAACTGCTTGATCACGCCATGGTCGCCGAAGATGATGTTCGGCAGATCCTGCAAGAGGTTGCCGTCTTCATCCACCGCACCGTTGCCGTCGATGAAATCACGGCCCGCGACGAGATCGTCCCGCACCAGCGACGGCGCCGGTTTGAAGGTGCTGTCCGTCTTTTCGAGACCGTCATCGACGGTCGGTTCAGGGCTGTTGTCGACCGTGGCGATATCGAGCGCACGGGTCAGGATGTCCACATTGACGCCGCTGTCGCCATAGATGTGGTCGGTGCCGCGCTGACCAAAGATGGTGTCGTCACCGGAGCCGCCGGCAAGATGATCACCGGCCTGGCTGCCGTAGATCAGGTCGTCGCCAGCGCCGCCATAGGCGGTGAAGCCGACGGTCGGCATTTCGTCGTCGGTTAGATTCGCGAACAGATTCCGGGCGTCGATGGTGTCGTTGCCGTGGAACTTGTAAGGATTGGCGAGCGGGAAGATCCATTCGTCATCTTCGTTTTCGCCGTCCGGCAAATGCGTGAACGGGTCGTAGGGCTTTTCGCCGAATTCAAGGCCAAGCCGGTCGTAGGTGTGACCGGAATACCAGACACCGTCCTGGCTGGTGTCGCCATAGATGACGAGCGGGCTGTCCGGCCCGGCGCCGCCATTGATGACGAAGTGATCACCGCCGACGCGCTTGCCGCCGTCGAGGGTGACGTCGTAGCCAAAGATGGTCAGCTTGGCCATGCCGCTGGCATCGGCGCAGTCGTGCAGGGCTGCATCGAGCAGCACCAGCTTGGTGCCTCCTTCAATAATGTCGGCAATGGTGAAGCCGCCGGCATAACCTTCGATGAAGACAGTCTGGCCCACATAGAAGCCCTGATCCGTCCAGGACGTGCCCGGAACCGTCAGCTCGACCGTCGTCTCCAAGGACGTGCCGCCGCTGAAGGTCACTTCCTCGACCGCGATGTGAACCACCTGGGTGATCTCGGTCTTGAGCGCTTCGGCCACATGCACGCTGAGCACGACGTCGTCGGACGCTGCGAAAGCGGGACCGCCGAGGATCATGACCGAGTCATCACCCCAGATCTCGAAGGCATCCGCCGGAGGCGCGCCGGTGAAGGGGGCAGCGGCAAAGTCGTCGAGATTGGCAAAGCCGAGCACCATCCGCGTGTGCGTCTCGCCGGAAATCTGGACATACTGGCCAACCGAATAGCGATCCGCCTGCCAGCTCCGGCCGTCGTTGCGGAGCACGAAGTTTCCATTGACCGGTTCGCCGTCAATTTCGTGCTCGCCTGAGGCGAGATCGAAATTGCCGGTAGTCTGGGTCCAGGAGTTGCCGCCGCCATGCAGCATGGTCAGGGTGCCATGCGGCCCCTGAACGAAGGCGGTGATCACCAGCTGGGCCGCGGTCGGGATGTCCTCGCCCTCAAGCGTGATGGTAAAGCCGTCGTCGGCAATCGCGTCGTTATTGTCAACCAGGCGCCATTCGCCCGACACGGTCTCGCCGCTGTCCGGATCCAGATAGCTCAGGTTGACGAGATGTCCGACGAGGAAACCGTCTTCTTCCCATGTGCGGCCATCCGACCGCGTCAGGGTGCCGCCGAAGCCAGAGAGCACTGCAGAGGCAACCGGACCGTCGCCGATGTCGACGCCGAGAAGGTTGTAGCTGACAAGTTGGTCGAGACCGATGATCTTCTGTTCGCCGGAAAGCGGCGACGGGAAGTCAGAACCGTCGAGGACGAGGATCGAGTTGTCGTTCGGATCCCGGTAGGGTTCGCCGGTTTCCGGATCGATGATCGGAACGCCGAAGGCGTCGAAATATTCGATCGCATCCTCGATCGCAATGATCGTCCATTTGTAGGTCTCCGGATCATAGCCGTCGATGGTGACCGTCTGGCCGACCAGGAACCCTTGCGATTTCCAGTCGAAGTTGTCGCGCTGAATGACGTTCTTGCCTTGCAACTCCGGCTGCTGCGCATAGAGGAATGCGTAGTCAGAATCGTTCCAGGAGTTGTCGAACTCGAAGATCTGCTGCGCGGAGACAAACGGCGTTTCGTGCAGCGTGTCGTAGACTTCAATGTAGTCGTTGCCTTCACCGAGCATCATGTTGATGACTTCGATCGAGCTTTCGGCAGCGTCCGTGCCGAAGCCGCCGGCGCCGAAGTTGACTTTGCCGTAACTGATGCCGCCCGGGACGATCAACGGTTCGCCGAACGTATCCGTGCCGCCATAGATCGAGAAGTCAAGTTCTTCGGCCATGCCGAAGCCTTCGATTGCCGGCCGCAGCTGCACGTCGCCAAATTCATCGACATAACCGCCGACTGTGCCGTTGTTGTTGGCCTTGCTGGTATCGTGGAAAATGTTCAAGACGTCGATCTGCTGGCTTTCCGGTGGTTGCTGACCGATGGCGATCAGGAACCTGTCGGTTTCGCCCGGCAGCTTGACGCCGTTGGTGAGCGAGCGGTCGGCGCCTGTCGGGCCGCCTTCGACCGCAAGCGGTCCG
Source organism: Roseibium salinum (assembly GCF_026240905.1). Classification (NCBI taxonomy): domain Bacteria; kingdom Pseudomonadati; phylum Pseudomonadota; class Alphaproteobacteria; order Hyphomicrobiales; family Stappiaceae; genus Roseibium; species Roseibium salinum. The sequence goes on along the minus strand of NZ_JAPEVI010000003.1, from coordinate 4,634,015 downwards.
CGCAGTTTCGACAGAAGATGACTGCTGACCGGGAAGACCTTCACGCCTTCGCGTGTCGATGGAACTTCGTAGAAGGGATCCGCCGCCAGTTCGACATTCTGCTGCTTGAACCAGGCATCTGCCGCCGTCGGATCGCCCGAGAAGGTGACATGGACGGCAATTCGGCTGACCTCGACATTGAGCGTACCGGAGAACCATGCCGGAAGAGCACTTGCGGCTGCACCACCCGGATTGTTTTCCAGCGTGAACTGCAGCCGGTCGTCCTTGGTGTCGTTGTCCCCGCGGATGATGGCGATCTTGAAGTCCGCGAAGTTGCCCGTCAGAGCGCCGTTCACGTCGAGTTCGCTGATGCGGACACGCTGGCCTTCAAGGAAGCCTTCGCCGAGCCAGCCCTGTTCGTTCGAAGCAAGTCCGGTGCGCAGGAGACGATCCACATGGATGTCGGATCCTGCCTCATGGCTGAGCTGCTCGTCGATGATGCCGTTTTCAACTGTCACCTCACCCGACCACAGGAATTCCGGCGTCAGGTCGGAGAGCGTCACCACGTCCAGGATCTCGTCGGTACCGACCAGGCCGGCAAAGGACTTGTCGAGCGTGATCGTCTGATGGGTTACGTCGGCGACGAAATACTGGCCGTCATAGGACGCACCAGCGCCACCGATCAGAAGATATTCGCCGACCTCCCAACCCTCGTCTTCGAAGCTGCCGAGATCGAAGCCGGTGCCGCGCGTGATGGTGCCCACACCGCTGTCATTCTCGAAGATGATCGAGCCTTCGAACAGTTGGGTCGGCCGCAACTGGCCAATCTTCTCATAGACAACCGGCACCGCAATACCATCGCCGTCGGTAATGCCGGTGACATCGGCCAGACCGTCGGTCAGGATGGCGACATCGACGGTCTTGCTGGTATCGGCCACCAGGCCGTCGAGGCCGGGCTGGCGGGTCAGCCGGATCAGATAGTCGTCGGTGCTTGTCGGGTCGTTCTTGATAAAGAGGGTCGTGCCGCCGCTTTCCAGCGTCACCGCACCTGGCGTTTCATTGTCGATGACTTCGACATCTAGAATGCCCGGGCCTGAGCGCAGGTTCGGGAAGATATAGTTCCCGTCGGCATTGACGGTAGATTCGTCGCGAACGAAGTTGATGACTGCGGTATAGGGATCCTCGGGCACGTAATCGTCCCAGGCTTCGATCACGACGCGGACCGGGCTGTCCCAGTTGGTGTGGTCGAAGGTGATCGTCCGCGATGCTTCGTCGAACTGATGGCCGATCGCGTTGAGCGAACTATTGAGCAGCTTGATCGCGGCGTCCGCATCGGTGTTCAGATCGAGACGCACAACGATAAGGTCACCAACCTCCGGAGCTTTGGAAAGTTGAACCAGAATTTCGTCCTGCAAACCGGTATATATGCCGCCGCCCAGGTCCTCTCCCTCGATGACGAGGGTCCGGTTGTCCTCGATGAAGGACCCCGGCTCGACTTCGAACACCTGCACGCCGGGCGTGTCGTTGTCGCGAACC
>NZ_JAPEVI010000003.1:3990000-4027500 GCF_026240905.1 Roseibium salinum | reverse complement strand
GGGAATTCGAACGTGCGGATCGGCGTTTCCAGCGCGTCCCGATATTTGAGCCAGAGAGGCAGAAGACGGTCGGCGGAAATCATGTGGCAAGGCTCCTCGGAGACATTCATTCAGAGAGTTTGCGGGCGGATCCGGGCACCGGCGTTCCGGCCAGGGCCATTCAGGCACGCCTGCGGGTGATGCGGATACCGACGCCCGCCGCTTCGGCGAAAATGTCCGGTTTGGTGACCTTCACCGTGACGCTTTCGGCCAGGGAATTGGACAAGGCGAATTCCGCGACGGCCTCGGCCCAGTCTTCGACCAGGTCGATATGACCGCCTTCCGACGCCTTGTTCCGGATGAACTCGACCGTGTCCGCATAGGACACAAATCTGCCGGTCTCGCGCACGATCCGGCGGTAGCCCGGCACGGTGCGAATTTCAACATCGAAGCAGACCGCCTGGCGCCTGCCCTTTTCGCTGTCCAGAATGCCGATTTCCGCCGCAACCAGCAGCCCCTCGATCAGGATGGCATCAGTGCCGTCTTCGGTCAGGCCGGTCTCCGGCTGGCCGGCCGGGGTGTCGGGGCGTGCGGACATGGGTCTTCCTGTCGTCTGGATTTCCACTCAGACATTCGGGTGTAACCACATCCGGGCCACGGTCAAGCAACGTTCGCGCTCAAACGGGCGTGACCGCACCATTCCCGCGGGTGCCTCAGTCCGACTTTTTGCGCCCCGGCCTGCAAGGTGGTTTGCTTCCCTGACGTCAGCCGTGCCGGGAAACGCTCGCCTGCCATTTGGCGGCGTAGCTTCGAAAGCGCGGATCCGGAATTGAGGCCTCGCCACCGCCTGCCGGAACCCGCACCGGTTTCAGCCCGCCGTCTGCCACCAGCAGGGCAGCTCCGACGCTGGTGCCGGTCACCGAGCCTTCCGAGGCTTCGACTAGGCGGCCGGTCGCGGCCTGCAGCATGTCCAGGTAGAGGCGGTTTTGCGAGAATGGGCCTTCGACGATCACAGGCCCTCGTGCCCCGGTCATGGCGAGGCATTCCCCGGTTGTCAGGGCAAGATAGAACGACAGGGCGGCGTAGCGTTCACCGTCGGAGAGGCTCGCCTCCCCGGCCCTCCACCGGTGCTGCCGGCCCTGGAACGGTCCGGAGCGCGGATCGACCGCCGGAAAGAGCATGATGTCCTTTTCAAGCACGCCGGCGACATCCTCCTGCGAACACTCTCTCCCGTGCCCGTTCAGGACAATCTCGAATTCCCGCCCGCCCATGAACCGGGCCGACGGGACCGGATGGCCGAAGGCGTTGACGTTGATCAGCGTGTCGCGGTCCGGATCGAGGGACGCGGCCTCGCCGCCGATGGAAAGAGCGATGACCCACGTGCCCGTGGAGACGACCGAAAACGGCGACTGCCGCTTCAGGAGATGCGGATAGAGGGAGGCGTTGGAATCATGAATGCCGCAGGAGACCGGAATGCCCGCCGGCAAGCCAGTGCGGGCCGCGATCTCCGGAAGGATTTCGCCGAACCTGTCCGCCGCGCGCATCACCGGCGCCATCTTTCCCGAAAGGCCCAGCCGTTCGACGAGCGAAGAATAGCGGTTGCCGGACGGGCACCACAGATCCGTATGGCAGCCGAGCGACGTCACCTCGTTGGCAAGGACGCCGGTCAGCCGGTAGGTCCAGTATTGCGGATAAGTGACCACCGCCGAAATCCGGTCCAGGAGGCCGGGGTCGGATTTCAGCAGCCAGAAAAGCTGCGCACCCAGATTGAGCCCCATGCCGAGGCGCGGCGAGCCGGTTTCCGAAAAGTCCGGGCGGACGGCGTCATATTCTGCCGCCAGGCTGTCGGGTCCGCCGAATTCGTAGTCGAGCATCGGCGCGGCCAGGCCGCCCCGGCTGTCCAGAAGCACGGCGCTGGCGCCATGGGTCGTGACGGAAATCGCATCGATACCGTGGACCGCGTGCAACTCGCCGAGCGCATCGCAGATAAACCGCCAGTGCCCTTCCAGATCGTAATGGGGATAGGGCGGGGCATCGAGCACCTGGTTGGGGCGCGTCAGGACGCCGATCTCCCGTTGCCGCTCGACATCGACGACGGCGACTTTGGCGTTGGTCTTGCCGATATCGATGACACCGACATGCTTCACCGCGGTCATTGCCGGTCAATCCATGTGAAAGACGGTGTCAAGCGGCACCGCCACGGGCTCGTTGTCCGCCCTGGTGGCCATGAGGTCGGCCATGTGGGCCCACCATTTCCGCATCACCGGATGGGAGGGCAGATCGTCCATCTTGTGCCCCTCTTCACGCCACAGGACGCCAAAGAGGATATTGGTCTCCCGGTCGAGATGGATCGAATAGTCCCTGATGCCGGCCTCTTTCAGAAGCGTCACCAGTTCCGGCCAGATTTCATCATGCCGCCGCCTGTATTCGGCTTCCATGCCGGGATTGAGCATCATCTTAAAGGCATATTTTTCCATTGGCTCACGCCTTCCGTCTTGCCAGAAGCTGCCGGGCGACGCGGGGCAGCGCGATGACCGCGATCAGCAGCAGGCCGATGAAGATCGACATGACGATACCCGGCACGTTGAGCAGGCCGAAACCGAACGTCACCATGCCCATCACGAAGGCGGCGATGACGACGCCCGGAATGGAGCCGGAACCGCCGAGAATACTGACCCCGCCGAGCACGACCATCGTCACCACCTCCAGCTCCCAGCCGAAGGCGATGGACGGGCGCGTGGCGCCCAGGCGCGAGGTCAGGCAGATGGCGGCTACGCCGGACATCACGCCTGTCAGCAGGAACAGCGTGAACTTCACCCGCGCCACCTGAATGCCGGAAAACAGCGCGCCGACCGGATTGTTGCCGATGACAAAAACCGCCCGGCCGAAATTGGTGCGGTGGAGTATGACCGCGAAGAGCACGGCCAGCAGGGCGAACAGGACGAATTCGAAGGAAATCACCCACCACACATAGCCCTGGCCGAAAAAGGCGAAATTGGAAGGATAGCCGGTATAGGCCTTGTCGCCGAGAACGATATAGGAAATGCCGCGGAAGAGGCTCATCGTGCCGATGGTGACGACGATGGACGGCAGGCCGAAGCCGGTGACCAGCAGGCCGTTGAAGGCGCCGCAGGCCAGCCCGACACAAAGGCCGATCAGGACCAGCAAGGGCGTGTCGGCCCCCATCTGGACGGCAAAGCCCATGGCGGTGGACGTGAGCGCGATGATCGAGGCGACGGAGAGATCGATTTCGCCTGAAATGATCAGCAGCGCCATGGCAAAGGCGATCATCGCCTTTTCGGTGAAGTTGAATGTCGCGTCAGACAGGTTCCACGGATCGAGAAAGTAGGGCGACGCGAAGCTGTTGAGGATGAAGACGGCAACAGCGACACACAGCAGGAGCAGTTCCCAGCTGATCAGGAAGCGATGCAACGGCGTTTTCAGCCGGTCGGGAAGCTGGCGTCCGGTTGCCTTCGTATCGGTCGAGGCGAGGCTCATAGCGCATGCTCCGCTTTTTTCAGGATCACCCGGCCCTTGGCCCGGCTCGATGTCGCGTTGAAGGCAACGGCGATGATGATGGCGCTGCCGGAAATCGCCAGCTGCCAGAAGGGCGATATGTTGACGACGGGCAGGGCGTTCTTGACGATGCCGAGGAACAGCGCGCCCAGCAGCGCCCCGCCGACGGACCCGACACCCCCGGCAATCGAGATACCGCCGATGACGCAGGCGGCCACCACCTCCAGCTCGAACCCTGCGGCGATATCGACATAGGCGACCGCATAGCGGGCCACCCAGAGATAGCCGGCCAGGCCCGCAAGCGCCCCGGAGAACACATAGGCAGCGCATTGGGTGAAGCCGACATTGATGCCGGTGTAGACTGCCGCGTGCGGATTGCCGCCGACGGCGTAGAAGGCGCGGCCGAGGGCCGTCCTGCTGACCAGGACCGCAAAGCCGGCAACGACGAGGATGGCGATCCAGGAAAGCACCGGCAGACCCAGGCCGACCTGGCGCGGGAAGGCCTTGAACGTGTCGCTCATCTCATGGGCGTTGATCCACTCGCCGCCGGAAATCACGAAGATGATGCCGCGGTAGATGGTCATCGTGCCGAGCGTCACCACGATCGGCGGGATATCCAGCTTCCAGACCAGCAGTCCGTTTGCAAGACCCATCAGCGCGCCGAGGCCGATTGCGACAACCAGGACGACCGGTATCGGCAGCCCGGGCATGGCCACGTTGAGCATGGCGACCACCATGCCGGTGAGAGCCAGGTTCGCCGCCACCGACAGGTCGATGCAGCGTGTGAGGATCACCGCCATCTGGCCCAGCGCCAGGATGATCAGCGGCGCCGTGTCGTTGAAGACGCGGGCAAGGTTCGACGGGGCGACGAATGCGGGAAACCGGTAGGCGATTGCCGCGGTCAGCAGGAGGATCGCCGCCGCCAGGATCATTTCCCGCGATTTCATCAGGGAGCGGATCATGAGCGCACCTCCGTAATGCCCGCCGCGGCGCGGACAAGATGTTCAGGTGTCAGCTGGTCTCCTTCGAACTCGGCGGCGATCCGCCCCTCGCGCATCACGATGACGCGGTCGGACATGCCGAGGATTTCCGGGATTTCGGATGAGACCATGATGACGGCAAGCCCGCCGGCGGCGAGCTCCGCCATGAATTCGTGCACGGCCGCCTTCGAGCCGATGTCGATCCCCTTGGTCGGCTCGTCCAGAATGATGACCCGCGGCTTGGTGGCAAGCCACTTGGCAATGACGACCTTCTGCTGGTTGCCGCCGGAAAGCTCGCCGATATCCTGGTCGAGCGCGGCGGCGCGCAGGTCGAGGCGCTGCGTATATTCGCGAGCGAGTTTGAATTCCTCGGCAAGGCGCAGGAAACCGCCCCTCGACGTGTCCTTGAGCGACGGCAGCGAGACGTTCTGGAAGATCGGCAATCCCTTGATCGCGCCCTGTCGGCCGCGGTCTTCCGGCACGTAGACGATGCCGTGGCTGATCGCCTCGTTGGGCGTCCTGATGACGGCCACCTGATCGTCGATGCGGATGGCGCCCCTGGATGGTTTCGTAACGCCGAAAAGCGCCTGCATGAATTCGCTGCGTCCGGCGCCGACAAGGCCGTAAAAGCCCAGAATCTCGCCTGCGCGCAGCGTGAAGCCGATGTCCTCGAATTCGGTCGGGTGACAATAGCCGACGACCTTCAGCACTTCCTCGCCGAGCTGCGCTGTGCGCTTCGGGAACACCTGGTCGACGGAGCGGCCGACCATCAGCTTGACCAGTTCCTGCTCGCCGACCTCGGAGATCTTGCCCGCACCGACCATCTCGCCGTCCCGGAACACGGTGTAACGGTCGGCGATGCGAAAGATCTCGTCGAACTTGTGGCTGATGAAGAGGATGGCCTTGCCTTCAGCCTTGAGCCGTTCGACCAGCTCATAGGTTTCCTCGATTTCCTTGTAGGAAAGCGACGCGGTCGGTTCATCCATGATGACGATGCTGGCGTCGATGGAGAGCGCCCGGGCAATGGCCACCAGGTGCTTGTTGGCGATGCCGAGGTCCTTCAGCATCACGTTCGGGTCGATCTTCGCGCCGATCCGCGCAAGCAGCGCCGTCGCTTTGCACACCATTTCCTTGCGGTCGATCAGGCCCAGCCGTGTTCTCGGCGCATGTCCGATGAATATGTTTTCGGCAACGGAAAGGTCGTCGAAGAGAACGGTCTCCTGATGGATGGCGGTAACGCCCGCCTCTCCGGCATCCTGGGCCGTCGGAAAACTGACCGCCCCGCCGTTGATCGAGATCTCCCCCTCGTCCGGCTGGTAGATGCCCGTGAGGATCTTGACCAGCGTCGACTTGCCGGCGCCATTCTCGCCGACCAGCGCCGTGACCTGCCCCGGATAAAGATCGAGCGCCACTTCGCAGAGCGCCTTGACACCGGGAAACGATTTGGAAATGCCCTTCAGGGACAAGACGGGCCGAATGCCCTTGCCGGATTGCGGATGCACGTCTTCAATGCCCTGCGTGTTCGCAAGCATAACCATATCCCGGAGCCTGTTTCTTTGTTCTCGTTCAACCGACCCGGTGCGCGGGGCACCGGGCCGTTCGGCAGTCACTTCGACTGCGGCACCTCCAAGCCGTGAAGCTTAGAAGATGTCCTTGAAATCGTCGATGTTGGAGCTGTCATAGACAAACGGATCCGCCATCGCGCCTTCATTGTTCTCGTCGAGCGTCAGCGTGCCCATGCGGCCCATCGGGATTTCCGCGCCCGGCTTGGCTTCGGCCTCGCCCGTGGCCAGGTTGTAGGCAAGCATGGTTGCGGAATAGCCGAGGTCGATCGGGTTCCAGATCGCGAAGGACTTCGACGCGCCGGACTCGATGTGACCGGCCATTTCGGACGGCAGGCCAAGACCGGTGACATTGATCTGACCGGCCTTTTCGGCGTCGGACACGGCCTGTGCGGCGGCAACGATGCCGACGGAGGTCGGCGCGATGATCGCCTTCAGGTCCGGGTATGTCTGCATGAGGCCCTGGGCTTCACGATAGGACTTGTCGGCAAGATCGTCGCCATAAACCGTGGCAACGACATTGATGCCCGGATAGTTGTCCTTCACCTTGTTCATTTCCTCGATCCAGATGTTCTGGTTCGTGGCCGTTGCCGAGGCGGAGAGCACTGCGACATCGCCGCCCTCCGGCAGGTGATCGGCGGCAAGCTTGATGATCATGTTGCCGATCAGTTCGTTGGACGACGGGTTGAGGTGAAGCTGGCGGCCTTCCGGTGCGACGCCGGAATCCCAGGAAATGACCGTGATACCGCGATCCATGGCCTTCTTGAGGGCCGGTACGACAGCGTCCTGGTCATTCGCGGAAATCGCGATGGCATCCACCTTCTGGGCGATCAGCGCATTGATGACTTCGATCTGGCCTTCGGCGGTGGTGTCGGTCGGGCCGGTGTAGATGATTTCCACATCGCCCAGTTCCTTGGCGGCTTCCTCGGCCCCCTTGGCGGCTGCTTCGAAGAAGCCGATGCCGAGGGCCTTGACGACAAGCGCGATGCGCTTGGTCTCGGCCTGTGCCGGCCCGGCGATGCAGACCGCGGCGACGGCGGTCGCGGCCAGAACTGATTTGAGAAATTTCATTGTCTTCCTCCCAAGATCAACCTGCCTCCTTGTGAAGACAGGAAGTTGATCACTTTCAAATGCCGGACCATCCTGTCTGCACCCGATCGGGCACAGGATGCTCCGGATGACTGCCGGCCCACCCGGGGTTCCGGCAGAATGCCGGCTACCCGCTAGAGGTTGCCCTGGCCTGCGTGGCGCCTACCGGTGCCACGATCAGTTTGATGTCGGCCTGTTCCAGCATGTTGGCCGCGCTGTCCGGGATGCCGTCATCCGTGATGACGGTGGTGATCCGGCTGAGCGGGCACAGGATCAGGCTCGAGCGAGCGCTGAATTTCGACGAGATCCACCAGCACCACCAGCTCATCGGCCTGGCCGATCAGTTTCTGTTCCGCCTGGATCAGCAGCGGGTCCGCCTCCATGAGCCCGAGCGGCCCGAGGCCCTGCGCACCCATGAACATGCGCTGCGCATAGAAATTCCGCGTCACATCGTTGTCGAAGGGACTGAGGATGATATTCTGTTCCCGATAGATCGCGCCACCCGACAGCATGATCGTGTTCTTTGAATTCTTCAGCAGGTGTTCTGCAATCGGAAACGAGTTGGTGAATACCTGCAGGCGCTTGGTCGCCAGCGGATGGACCATCTGGAACGTGGTCGTGCCGCCGTTGATGATAATCGCGTCGCCGTCCTCGCACAGCTCGACGGCCTTTTGCGCGATTGCGCGCTTTTGCGCGATATTGATCGCTTCATTGACGCTGAACGGCCGGCCGGCGAGGCCGACGAATTGCGGCGGATGGATGGATTCCGCGCCGCCGCGCACCCTGCGGAGTTTCTTCTGCACGTGAAGCTGGGCAATGTCCCGGCGGATCGTCGCCTCGGAGACCTCTGTCAACGCCACAAGTTCCTGAACCGTCACGACCGGGCGATCCTGGACTGCGGATAGGATGATCCTGTGGCGTTCTTTCTCGTGCATATTAAGCCTCCCGTTGCTCAAACGTTTCCACCAATACCGGTCATTGTCAATCAAAAAAAATCATAAGCGATCATTTTGCAACGCAATATGACTGATAATGATCGTTTTTGATTGACATTGAATGCCGATCAAGCGAGTTTCTACTCAAAGCGACACGAGCTGTCAGGCATATTCTGGGAGGACATGATGTTGAATTCCGCCGCCGGTTCCCGGCTGAAAAACCTGTGGGACGGCCAAAAGGCGTCAGGCATGAGCGAGCCGGAGCTTCTGCTCTACCGCTCCAACCTCCTCGGCTCGGACAAGCGTATCACGAACTACGGCGGCGGCAACACTTCCGCCAAGGTCATGGAAAACGACCCGCTCACCGGCGAACCGGCCGAAGTCCTCTGGGTCAAGGGCTCCGGCGGCGATGTCGGCACGATCAGAATGGACGGCTTCGCGACGCTTTACATGGACAAGCTGCGCGCGCTGAAGGGCCTTTATCGCGGTGTCGAGTTCGAAGACGAAATGGTCGGCTACCTGCCCCATTGCACCTTCAACCTCAATCCCCGCGCCGCCTCGATCGACACGCCGCTCCACGCCTACGTTCCCAGAAAGCACGTCGACCACATGCACCCGGACGCGATCATCGCGATCGCGGCCGCCGCCGACAGCAAGGCGATCACGCAGGAGGTCTTCGGCAGCGACATCGGCTGGCTGCCGTGGAAACGCCCGGGCTATGAACTCGGCCTGTGGCTGGAAAAGTTCTGCCTGGACAATCCGGACGCGCGCGGCGTCGTTCTGGAAAGCCACGGGCTCTTCACCTGGGCGGACGACGCCAGGACCTGCTACGAGACCACGCTGGAAATCATCAACAAGGCGATTGCCTGGTTCGAGGCAAAGACCGAAGGCAAGGAGGCTTTCGGCGGCGCGAAACACCGTGCCCTCGCGCCGGCCGACCGCCGCGACGCGGCCTCCAAACTGATGCCCGCCATTCGCGGCATGATCAGCAGCAAGCAGCATATGGTCGGCCATTTCGATGACGGCGACGCGGTGCTGGAATTCGTCTGCTCGAACGACATGGAAGCCCTCGCCGCCCTTGGAACGAGCTGTCCGGACCATTTCCTGCGCACCAAGATCCGCCCGCTCGTCGTCGACTTCGATCCGGCAAACCCGGATATCGAGGCGACGCTTGCCGGCCTTGGAGAGGCGGCGGAAGCCTATCGCGACGGGTATGCCGCCTATTACGAGCGCTGCAAACACGCCGACAGCCCGGCGCTGCGCGACCCCAATGCGGTCGTCTATCTGGTTCCCGGCGTCGGCATGATCACCTTCGCCAAGGACAAGGCGACGGCCCGCATCTCCGGTGAATTCTACACCAACGCCATCAACGTGATGCGCGGTGCTTCCAGCGTCTCCACCTATCGCGGCCTGCCCGAGCAGGAGGCGTTCGACATCGAATACTGGCTTCTGGAGGAAGCCAAGCTGCAGCGCATGCCGAAACCCAAGAGCCTTGCGGGCAGGATCGCGCTGGTGACCGGCGGCGCCGGCGGCATCGGCTCGGCGACGGCGGAGCGCTTCCTGCGCGAAGGCGCCTGTGTGGTGCTTGCCGACATCGACGCTTCGGCGCTGTCCGCCACGGCCGAAAACCTGACCTCCCGCTACTCCGGGGACGTGGTGCGCACGGTCCTCATGGACGTGACCAGCGAGGAGGCCGTCGCCGACAGCTTCACCCGCGCGGCACTGGAATTCGGAGGCATCGACATTCTCGTCTCCAACGCGGGCATCGCCTCGTCCGCCCCGATCGACGAAACCACACTGGACCTTTGGAACCGGAACATGTCGATCCTGTCGACCGGGTATTTCCTGGTGTCGCGCTCGGCCTTCCGGATGCTGAGAACGCAGGGGATCGGCGGCTCGATCATCTTCATCGGCTCGAAAAACGGCCTCGCCGCCTCTCCGGGCGCCAGCGCCTACTGCACCGCCAAAGCTTCCGAACTGCATCTGGCCCGCTGCCTGGCGCTCGAAGGGGCGCCGGACGGCATCCGCGTCAACGTGGTCAATCCGGACGCCGTGCTGCGCGGCTCCAAGATCTGGTCCGGCGACTGGCTGAAGGAACGCGCCGAAGCCTATGGCAAGGACACCTCCGAGCTGGAGGAGCACTACCGCCAGCGCTCGCTGCTGAAACGGTCCGTGCTGCCCGAGGACATCGCCGAGGCGACCTATTTCTTCGCTTGCGAAGCCTCCGCGAAGTCGACCGGCAACATCATCAATGTCGATGCCGGCAACGTTCAGGCCTTCACGCGGTAGATGTCGCTAAGAACACGACCTCATCCCGAGGAAGCGCGAAGCGCTGTCTCGAGGGATGGGCGGCACACTCCGGACAAGCGGCCCATCCTTCGAGACGGGCCTGTCGGCCCTCCTCAGGATGAAGCTGTTTTGCGGCAGGAAAGGATTTTCTCATGATGATCGAAACGTCCCTGGTCACCCGGGAAAACGAAACGCGTAGCAATTCCCTGAAGCGCGACTATGAAGCGCTTGGCGAGCGCCTTGACAGGCAGGGCATCGCGATCGACACGATCAAGGGCAAGGTCGCGGCCTACGGCGTTGCCGTTCCCTCCTGGGGCGTGGGAACCGGCGGCACCCGCTTTGCCCGCTTTCCGGGCAAGGGCGAGCCGCGCAACATCTTTGACAAGCTGGAAGACTGCGCGGTCATCCAGCAGCTTACCCGCGCAACGCCCAGCGTGTCGCTGCACATACCCTGGGACAAGGCGGATCCATCCGACCTGAAGGCAAAGGCAGGCGCGCTGGGGCTCGGCTTCGATGCCATGAACTCCAACACCTTCCAGGACCAGGACGGTCAGGCGCTTTCCTACAAGTTCGGCTCCCTGTCGCACACCGATGCGGCCACGCGCCGGCAGGCGATCGAGCACAATCTGGAATGTATCGAACTCGGGCGGGCCATCGGTTCAAGGGCGCTGACGATCTGGGTCGGCGACGGCTCGAACTTTCCGGGCCAGAGCCATTTCACCCGCCAGTTCGAGCACTATCTCGATTCGGCCAGGACGATCTATGCCCAGCTCCCGGACGACTGGCGCCTGTTCACCGAGCACAAGATGTATGAACCGGCTTTTTATTCGACGGTCGTTCAGGACTGGGGCACCAATTACCTGATCGCGAAGGAACTCGGCGACCGGGCCTATTGCCTCGTCGACCTCGGCCACCATGCGCCCAACGTCAATATCGAAATGATCGTTGCCCGGCTGGTCCAGTTCGGCAAACTCGGCGGCTTCCATTTCAACGACAGCAAATATGGCGACGACGATCTCGATACCGGCTCGATCGACCCGTACCGCCTGTTCCTGGTCTTCAACGAACTGGTGGACGCGGAGACGCGCCGGGCCCCCGGCTTCGATCCGGCGCATATGCTTGACCAGTCGCACAATGTCACCGACCCGATCGAAAGCCTGATGGTCTCCGCCATGGAAGTCCAGCGCGCCTATGCCCAGGCGCTGCTGGTCGACCGCAAGGCCCTCGAAGGCTTCCAGCAGGACAATGATGCGCTGATGGCGACGACGACGCTGAAGACGGCGTTCCGCACGGATGTGGAGCCGATCCTCGCCATGGCCCGCCTGGAAAGCGGCGGCGCCATCGACCCGGTCGCGGCCTACCGTGCCTCCGGCTACCGGAACAAGGTCGCCGACATCCGGCCGGAAGTCTCGGGGGCCGGCGGCGGGATCGTCTGAGCGCGGGTTGTTCGCCCGCCCTCCGGAGAAGCGAGGCGAGCCGAGCGCTGATCCGCAGTCCCAAACCATGTTGCACGGCAAGCTCGGTGTCACCCCGGCCCAGCGAAGCGCAGAGCCGGGGCCCACTCGCTGGTCCGCTTGCCGAAGCGGCTAATAAAATTGTAAGCGAGCCTTCTGCTTCAACTCAAATGCTCTGGAAATGAGTAGGCCCCGGGTCTCACTTCGTTCGCCCGGGGAGACCGGAGAGGCTTCGGGACCGCCTGTTGCTATCAGTGAGGCCGACAGCACATCTCGACGCACAGGCGGATACTCAGCACAAACAATGTGTCAGGTCGCGGCAGCCCAGCGCTCACGCGCTCAGCCGCGTTTTCGAGTTGATCACGTCGATCTTCGAAACGGGAACAAGCGCGCCGCGGCTGCCGATGACGTGGCGGGCCAGGGCACAGCCGGCGCGGACGGCTTCCCTGGGACGGGGGCGGTCGAGATATTCGACCAGGAAGGCCGCGTTGAAACTGTCGCCCGCGGCGGTCGTATCGACCACATCGGCAAGCGGTTCGGGCTGGTACTGGAAGCTGTCGCCATCCGCACCGCGCACGACGACCGGGTCCTGACCGTTCTTGACGACGGCGAGCCTCGACCCGTTGCCGAGGTACCGCTCCGCCGTCGCGTGCGCATCCCTGTCGCCGAAATGCTCCGCCTCGTCTTCAAAGGAGGGCAGCACGATGCCGGCGAGGGCCGCCGCCCTCATCGTCCACGTGCGCATCTCTTCACCGCTCGCCCACAGGCGTGGGCGCAGGTTAGGGTCGAAGACGATTTCCGCGCCTTTCGCCGCGGCGCGCCGCAAGGCCTCCAGCAGCCGGAGACGGCCTTCCTCGGCAAGAATCGCAACGGTGATGCCGGAAAAATAGACGATGTCGCCTTGAGCAAGGTCGGGCAGGTCGACGAGATCATCCGCCAGCCTGCGGGCGGCGGACCGGGAGCGCCAGTATTGGAAACTGCGCTCGCCATTGTTCAGGTAGATCATGTACATGCCCGGCGCGGCGTCATCGATGACCTTGACATTCGAGGTGATGCCCGCGTCCTCGATGAAACCGATCAGCTGGCGGGAAATGTCGTCATCGCCGACGGCGCTGAAATAGCCGATTTCCAATTGCTCGGGCGCTGCCAGCCGGCGTGCATACCACGCGGTGTTGAACGTATCGCCGGCAAAGCCGATGGCATAGGTTCCCTCTGGCGTGGGCGAGAACTCCACCATGCACTCGCCAATCGCGAGGAAACGCTTTCCCATCGGTTACTCCTGAAAATGATTGGGATGTTCGTCGCGGATCCGGCCGACAATCGTTTCGATCCGGCTCAGGTGTTTCGTCAATCTGTCTTCCGCCAGTTCATCATCCCCCGCCTGAACCGCCGAAATGATGGCGACATGGTCGTCAAGCGCCGCCTGCGCACCCGACGCCAGTGACAGGAAGCGCACACGGTCCATGTGCGCCTTCTGTTCACGGATCAGCGTCCAGACATATTCATGGCCCGAGATTTCGCAGATCCGGCGATGGAAATCGTCATCCAGCCTATGGAAAAGCTGCCGCTCGTTTGCCGAAACCGCGACCTGCTGTTCCTCCAGGAGCTGTTTCAGATCCTTGAGGTCGTCGTCGGTGATGACCTTGAGCGCCGCCCGCAGGCAGGCAAGCTCCAGGGCGGTGCGGATGAAGCGGGCCCTCAGCACCGCGGCCTCGGAAATCTTGGTGATCACGGTGGCGCGCTGCGGACGGATCGACAGAAAGCCGAGCTGGGACAGACGGTAGAACGCATCCCGCACGGGCTGGCGGGAAACGCCGAACGCCTTGGAGACCTCCACTTCCGAAACCCGCGTACCGGGCGCCAGCTCCAGCGAGAGAATCTGCTGATGCAATTCCTCGAAGACCGTGTCGGCCACCGTCGGGATCTTTATGGGTTCAAGCGCCTTCAAGGCGCTGATCTCTGTCATCAGCTTTCTCTCCGTTGACTCGACTACTCAACTAGCATATCAGTTTACTAGCCGCAACATTGTTGCACCGAATACGTGCGAGGAGCAGGAAATGACACTGGGGATAGCTGACGCGCCGGCAACTGCGAAGGACAGGCTTGATCCCCACCGTCTGTTTCCGGCCGATACGGCCTCGCGCACTCTGGCACTCGAGCTTTACCAGACCGTCAGGGACCTGCCCATCGTCAGCCCGCACGGCCACACCGACCCGCGCTGGTATGCCGAAAACGAAGCTTTCCCCGACCCGGCCCAGCTTTTCATCGTTCCGGACCACTATGTGTTCCGCATGCTGTGCTCCCAGGGCATCGACCTTGCGGACCTTGGCGTACCGCGTGCCGACGGAGGCTGGACCGAGACGGACAGCCGCAAGATCTGGCGCACCTTCGCCGAGAATTTCCACCTGTTCCGGGCAACGCCTTCGCGCATGTGGCTGGAACACTCCCTTCAGGAAACCTTCGGCTGGACCAAAAGGATTTCCGCACAAACCGCGGACGAGGCCTACG
Organism: Roseibium salinum; assembly: GCF_026240905.1. NCBI lineage: Bacteria > Pseudomonadati > Pseudomonadota > Alphaproteobacteria > Hyphomicrobiales > Stappiaceae > Roseibium > Roseibium salinum. The sequence continues at coordinate 4,013,188 of NZ_JAPEVI010000003.1, read as the reverse complement.
ACCACATAGCCGATTGCCTAACCCGTCCCGAGTTCCGGCCGCGCGCCCTCTTTGAACGCTTCAACATCGAAGTCATCGCCACGACCGAATCGCCGCTGGATGACCTGAAATGGCACCGCCGCATCCAGGAAAGCGGCTGGAGCGGCCGCGTCGTCACCGCCTACCGGCCGGACGCCGTTTTGGATCCGGAATTCGAGGGCTTTGAGGCCAATGTCCTGGAGTTCGGCGAGCTGACCGGCGAGACCACCACAACCTGGCAGGGCTACCTCAACGCCCACCGGAACCGCCGCGCCTATTTCAAGTCCTTCGGCGCGACTTCATCCGATCATGGCCACGCAACGGCGCGCACGGAAAATCTCTCCGCCGCCAGGGCGGAGGCACTTTTCCAGAAGGCTCTGAAAGGAGTCTGCACGCCGGAAGAAGCCGATGCCTTCCGCGGTCACATGCTGACCGAAATGGCGCGCATGAGCCTGGAGGATGATCTTGTCCTGCAGATCCACCCGGGCAGCTACCGCAATCATTCCGACCCGATCAGGAACGCCTTCGGCCGCGACAAGGGCTTCGATATTCCCACGCAGACGAACTATGTCGATGCGCTGAAGCCGTTGCTGGACGCGGTCGGCCTTGAGAAGAAGCTCTCCGTCATTCTGTTCACGCTGGACGAAACCGCCTATTCCAGGGAGCTGGCGCCGCTTGCGGGCGTCTACCCGGTCCTGAAGCTGGGGCCGGCCTGGTGGTTCTACGACAGCCCCGAAGGCATGCGCCGCTTCCGCGAACTGACGACGGAAACGGCCGGCTTCTACAACACTGTCGGCTTTAACGACGACACCCGCGCCTTTTGTTCGATCCCGGCCCGTCACGACGTGGCCCGCCGGGTCGACTGTGCTTACCTCGCATCTCTCGTGACCTCCGGAAGGTTGGACGAGGACGAGGCATACGAGGTCGCTCACGACCTCACTTACCGGCTTGTCAAGCAGGCCTACAGGCTCTAACGAGCATTTCCTGGGAGGAAACCATGAACGTATTGAAGTCCTTAGCGGCAACCCTGTTGGCCACAGCGGCCTTCACGACTGCCTCGATCGCTTGCGAAGTGACGCTCAAGTCCTCTGACACGCATCCGGACGGTTATCCGACGGTTGAAGCTGTCAAGCAGATGGGCAAGCTTCTCGAAGAGCGCACCGATGGCCGGATCTGCGTGGAAGTCTTTCATTCCGCTCAGCTCGGCGAAGAAAAGGACACCATCGAACAGACCAAGTTCGGCGTCATCGACCTGAACCGCGTCTCCATGGGCCCGTTCAACAACCTGGTTGAAGAAACCAAGGTTGTGTCGCTGCCCTATATCTTCAAAGGCGTCGACCACATGCACCGCGTGATGGACGGCCCGGTCGGCGATGACATCCTGGCGGCATTCGAGCCGCATGGCTATGTCGGCCTGGCCTTCTATGACGGCGGCTCGCGCAGCTTCTACAACAGCGTCAAGCCGATCAAGTCGATTGACGATCTTGAAGGCATGAAGGTTCGCGTCATGCAGTCCGACATCTTCGTCGACATGATGTCAGCCCTTGGCGCCAACGCAACCCCGATGCCCTATGGCGAAGTCTACTCGTCCATCCAGACGGGCGTCATCGACGGTGCCGAAAACAACTGGCCGTCCTTCGAGTCCTCCGGGCACTACGAAGTCGCCGGCTACTACACGCTCGACGAACACCTGATCGTCCCGGAAGTCCTGGTCATGTCGAAAGCCAGCTGGGACAAGCTTTCTCCGGAAGACCAGGAAGCCGTCCGTCAGGCAGCCAAGGATTCTGTTCCGTTCATGCGCGAACAGTGGCAGGCTCGCGAAAAAGCCTCCGAGGAAAAAGTCCGCGCGGCCGGTGTCGAAATCATCACCGAAATCGACAAGGAGCCGTTCATGGCAGCCATGGACAGCGTCTACGAAAAGCACGTCACGTCCGACAACCTGAAGGACCTGGTCGCCCGCATCCGCGCGACTGACTGATCACCAACTGCCTGCGGCCGCACCCGGCCGCAGGCATGTCCCGGGACTTCGACGTGCAAACTCACATGATACTTGTAGCGCAAGCGATGCGCATCCTCTCGACGGCCGCCCTGTGGCTGGCCGGCAGCGGCCTCATTCTCATGACCGTGTTCATCTCGGGACAGGTCTTCATGCGCTACGTCATGAACGACAGCCTGGTCTGGAGCGAACCCGCCTCGGTCATCCTGATGGGCTGGTTCATTTTCCTGGGCGCCGCCGTCGGCATCCGGGAAGGCTATCATCTCAGCTTCGATGTCCTGCTCCATTTCCTGCCGCAAGGCGCGAAACTGGTGCTGTTCAGCATCTCCGACGCCGTGGTCGCCTTTTTCGGCGCCGGCATGGCCTGGTACGGCTCGAAGCTTGCCCTTTCCGCCTGGGACGTGATCCTGCCTTCCCTCGGGATCTCCGGCGCAGTCGACTTCCTGCCGCTGGTCGGCGGCGGCTGCCTGATCTTCATTTTTTCAATAGAACGCCTTGTCCGCCGCGCGGCCGGTCTGCCGACCGTGCGCTTTGGCGACGACACGGTGGAAGAGGTTTGACATGGAACCCTTGATCCTCTTCGGCACCTTCACGGTCCTGCTGCTGATCGGCACACCCGTGGCCTTCTGCCTTGGCGTCGCCTCGCTGGCAACCGTGCTCTACATGGGACTGCCGCCCGTCGTCGTTTTTCAGCGGCTGAATTCCGGCGTCTCGGTGTTCGCCCTGATGGCCATCCCCTTCTTCATCTTCGCCGGTGAACTGATGGTGCGGGGTGACATCGCCCGAAGGCTGGTCGCCCTTGCGGGGGCGGTCGTCGGCCATATGCGTGGCGGCCTCGGCCAGGTGAACATTGCCGCTTCCGTGCTGTTCGGCGGCATTTCCGGCTCCGCCGCCGCGGATGCCACCGCCATCGGCGGCCTGATGATCCCGCAGATGAAGGAAAAGGGCTATTCGGTCGAATATGGCGTCAACGTCACCGTGATGTCCTCCATCATCGCGCTGATGCTGCCGCCGTCCCACAACATGATCATCTATTCGATCTCCGCGGGCGGACGGCTGTCCATTGCCGATCTCTTCACGGCCGGCATCATTCCGGGCTTCCTTCTGGCCATCGCCCTGATGATCACCGCGTGGGTCGTCGCCAGGCGGGCCGGCTATCCGACGGAAGCCTTTCCCGGCATGGCCGCCCTCGGCGCCATGTTCATCAATGCGGTGCCGGGCCTGCTTCTGATCGGCATCATCTTCGGCGGCGTCCGTTCCGGCATCTTCACGGCTTCCGAAAGCTCCTGCATCGCCGCGGTCTATGCGCTGGTGGTGACCACGCTCGCCTATCGCACCATGCATTGGCCGGAATTCGTGGGCGCCACCAAGGCAGCCGTCCGCACCACCGCGATGGTGCTGCTCGTGATCGGATCAGCGGCCGCCTTCGGCTGGCTGCTCGCGTTCCTGCGCATTCCCGCCGAGCTGGTGAACTTCATGAAGAACATCTCCCAGAACCCGCTGGTCATCCTTCTGATGATCAACATACTGCTGCTGTTTCTGGGAACCTTCATGGACATGTCGCCGCTGATCGTCATCACCACACCGATCTTCCTGCCCGTGGCGACGGCCTTCGGCGTCGACCCGGTGCATTTCGGCGTCATCCTGGTTCTCAACCTAGGCATCGGATTGTGCACGCCGCCGGTGGGCACCGTGCTGTTCGTCGGCTGCGCCGTCGGGCGGATATCGGTCTGGGATGCCGTCAAGACCATCTGGCCGTTCTACGGCGCCGCCGTCGCCACGCTGCTGCTGGTGACCTACATTCCGGCGCTGTCGCTCTGGCTCCCCTCTCTGTTCCACTAGGGTTGACGTGATGTTTGTGAAATCTTACCCCGAAGTCGCGGCGGACGAAGGCGTTCGCCGGCAGGTGCTGTCTGAAAATGCGGACTTGATGGTGGTCGCCTTCCGCTTCCAGGAAGGAGCCGAAGGCAAGCTCCACAACCACCCGCATGTTCAGTCGACCTATGTGCAAAGCGGCAGGTTCCGCTTCACCATCGGCGAGGAGGCATTCGAGGTCGGGCCCGGCGACAGTTTCGTCATTCCCTCCAGGGCGACGCATGGCTGCGTCTGCCTGGAGCCCGGCACCCTGATCGACACATTCACGCCCCGCCGTGACGATTTTCTCTGATCGGACCACCCATCTACCCAAGGACATTTGCCATGACCAATGTTGAGACCCGCTACGCCATCGACCCGGAAACCGCCAGGAAACTGGACACGCAAGGCCTACGCGACCATTTCCACGCGTCGGGCCTGTTCGTCGAGGGTGAGATCAATCTGGTCTACACCCACTACGACCGCCTGATCCTGGGCGGCGCCGTTCCCGGCTCCGGCGAACTGGTGCTCGACCACGTCAAGGAAGCCGGAACGCCCTCCCTGCTGGACCGGCGCGAGCTCGGCGTCCTCAACATCGGCGACACCGGAACGGTGACGGTCGCAGGGAAATCTCACGAGATCGCGCGCGGTGACGTGCTCTATGTCGGCATGGGCTCAGGCCCGGTGACATTCTCCGGCCCGGGCCGCTTCTACGTACTGTCCGCTCCGGCGCACCGCACCTGCCCGACGAAGCTGATCAGGGCGCAAGATGCCCGCCGGGTCGAGCTCGGGTCCGCCGAAACCTCCAACGAGCGCGTCATCCTGCAGTTCCTGCATCCGGAAGTCGCCGAAAGCTGCCAGCTGCTGATGGGTTACACCCAGTTCGCGCAAGGCTCCGTCTGGAACACCATGCCGGCCCACCTGCATGACCGACGCATGGAAGCCTATCTCTATTTCGAGCTGGGGCCCGATCAGCGCGTTTTCCATATCATGGGCAAGCCGGAAGAAACCCGCCACCTGGTCATGGCCAACGAGGATGCCGTCATCTCTCCGCCCTGGTCCATTCACTGCGGCGCGGGCACCGGTGCCTACACGTTCTGCTGGGCGATGGCCGGCGACAATGTCGACTTCACCGACATGGACATGGTTGCCATGGAGGACCTGCGGTGAATTCCTTCTCCCTTCAAGGCAAGCGCGCGCTGGTGACCGGAGCCAATACCGGCATCGGCCAGGCGATCGCCGTCGCCATGGGCGCGGCCGGTGCGGAAGTTCTCTGCGCCGCCCGCCGCGACTGCGATGAAACGCTTTCCCGGATCTCCAGCGGCCGCCATGTGCCTCTGGATTTCTCCGACCCCATGGCCGCCGTGCCGCTTTTCGAGAGCGAACGGATCGACATTCTCGTCAACAATGCCGGCATCATCCGCCGGGCGGACTCCGTCGACTTCGCCGAGGCCGACTGGGACGAGGTGATGGACGTCAACCTGAAGGCGGTGTTTTTCACCTGCCAGGCCTTCGGCAAGGCGGCCCTTGCGGCGGGCAGGACGGGCGCGATCGTCAACATCGCCTCGCTGCTCTCCTTCCAGGGCGGCATCCGTGTCCCCTCCTACACCGCGTCCAAACACGGCGTTGCCGGCATCACCAAGCTGCTGGCGAATGAATGGGCGGCCAAGGGCATCAACGTCAATGCCATTGCGCCCGGCTATATCGCCACCAACAACACCGAAGCCCTGCGCAACGACCCGGACCGCAGCCGCCAGATCCTGGAGCGGATCCCGGCGGGCCGCTGGGGCGAGGCGAGCGACATCGGCGAGGCGGCGGTCTTCCTGGCCTCGCCGGCAGCCAAATACATTCATGGAGCTGTCCTCAATGTGGATGGAGGCTGGCTTGCCCGCTGACCTTGCCCGCGTTGCGCGGAATAAGGGCCCTGCGCCCAGGGCCGGGATCGTCCATCTGGGTCTCGGCGCGTTTTTCCGCGCGCATGGCGCGGTCTATATCGAAGACGCAACGGAAAAATCGGGCGGCGACTGGGGCATCATCGGCGTCAGCCTGCAGAGCCCCACCATGCGCGACCAGCTCGCCCCCCAGGACTTCGTCTATACGGCGCAGGAACTCGGCCCTGACGGGGCGAAGCTGCGCCAGGTCGAGATCGTCCGCGATGTGCTGGTTGCCCGCGAGGATCCGGAAACCGTGCTGGCGGCCATGGCGGACCCCGCCATCCGGATCGTCACCCTGACAGTGACGGAAAAGGGCTATTGCCATGATCCGGCATCCGGCAGGCTCAACCGGCAGCACCCGGACATTCAGCACGACCTTGCAAGTGCCCTGCCGCTTTCCGCGCCGGGCTATCTGGCAAGGGCCCTGCAGCGGCGCAAGGCCGCCGGCCTTCCGCCCTTCACCGTCCTGACCTGCGACAACCTTCCCGACAACGGCCGGCTGGTGAAAGGCATCGTCCTGGAGCTTGCCCGCGACATCGACCCGGCACTGGCGGACTGGATCGAAGCGGAAGGCCGCTTCCCGGCAACCATGGTCGACCGGATCGTGCCGGCGACCAAGCCCGAAGATATCGAGGCGCTTGCGGACAAGACCGGGCGCTTCGACGCCGCGCCGGTGATGTGCGAGCCCTTCAGCCAGTGGGTCGTCGAAGACGATTTCGTTCCCGCCTATGGCAAGGACGCCCGGCCCGACTTTGCCGCGGTCGGCGTGGAGCTCGTCGACAACGTCACCGCCTATGAGCACATGAAGCTCAGGATGCTCAACGGCACGCATTCCTCGCTTGCCTATCTCGGCTATCTGGCCGGACACGAGACCATTGCCGAGACGGTCGCCGATCCGGTCTTTGCCGCCTATGTGAAGCGTCTGTGGCGACAGGAGATCATCCCCTCCTTCACCGCGCCTCCCGGGGTCGATATCGCCGGCTATGCCGATGCCCTGTTCGGCCGGTATTCGAACCCCGGCATCCGCCACCGCACCTGGCAGATCGCCATGGACGGCAGCCAGAAACTGCCGCAGCGCATCCTGGGCACCTTGCGGGACAACCTTGCCCACGGCACGCCCTCGCCCGGGCTGATCACCGCGGTGGCCGCCTGGATGATCTATGTCGGCGGAACCGACCTGAACGGCCGGCCGATCGACGTGCGCGACCCGCTGGCCGCCCGGCTGAAATCCCTTTCGGACGCGGCGGAAGGAGATGCCGACACGGTTGCGGCACTCCTTGGGGTGACCGAGATTTTCGACGCCGGTCTTGCAGGCGCCCTCAAGCCTGACCTCACCACGGCCTATACGAGACTGAAATCCGATGGCGTTCATCGCACACTTGAGGCCCTGACATGATCGAGGGCTGGCGCTGGTATGGCGGTTTCGACCGCATTTCCCTTTCCGAAATCTCACAGACCGGGGCGGCGGGCATCGTCACGGCGCTGCACGAGATCCCCTATGGCAGGATCTGGCCGCGCGAAGCGATCGCCGAGCGCCGGGCGCAGATCGAGGCCGAGGGCTTCACATGGACGGTTGTCGAAAGCCTGCCGATCCATGAGGCGATCAAGCGCGGCGAAGGCGACCTGACGGAGCTGTTTGCCAATTACCGGCAATCCATGGCCAATCTTGCCGCCGAAGGCGTCAAGGTGATCTGCTACAATTTCATGCCGCTCCTGGACTGGACCCGGACCGACCTGACCGCGCCGGTCCGGCGCGGCGGTACGTGCCTGCGTTTCTCGATCGAAAAGATGGCGGCGTTCGAGCTCTTCATGATCAAGCGCCCCGGGGCGGAGCAGGACTATACGGCCGAAAACATCGCGGCCGCCAAGACCTGGTACGACAGCGCCGGACCGGCGGACCTGGAGATCCTCGTCAACGCGATCATGGCCGGCCTGCCGGGCGCCTACGAGCGCTACGACGTCGAAGGCCTTCGCAAGGCCCTGGCGCCCTATCAGGACCTCGACAGGGCCGCCCTGCTGCAGAACTTCAAGCGGTTTCTGGACGAGGTCGTCCCCACCGCCGAAGACCTCGGCATCCGCCTCGGAGTGCATCCGGACGACCCGCCGCGCGACCTTCTGGGCCTGCCGCGCATCGTCTCGAATGCGCAGGACATCGACTGGATCCTCACCGCGCATGAAAGCCCCGCCAACGGCCTGACCCTGTGCGCCGGTTCCCTCGGCGCCAATCCGGCCAACGACGTCCCGGCAATCGCCCGGCGGTTCGCGGACAAGATTCACTTTGCCCATCTCAGGAACGTCGCCAAGGATCCGGACGGCTCCTTCGAGGAAGCCGCGCACCTGGGCGGCGACACCGACATGCCGGCGCTGATCGAAGCGCTGCTGCGCGAGGAAAGCCGCCGCAGGGCCGAGGACAGGGCGGACTGCGAGATCGTCTTCCGGCCGGACCATGGCCACGAACTTCTCGACGACGCCAAGCGCGGTGCGCATCCCGGATATCCGCTCCTGGGCCGCATGCGCGGCCTTGCGGAAATCCGCGGCGTCATCGCCGGGCTCCGTCACGCGGCGGCTTAGCGGTTCCGCGAGGAAAACCCAGACGTATCAACGCGTCCACTACAACACAGCCCTAATCCTGAGGAAGCGCAAAGCGCTGTCTCGAAGGATGAACCGCTTGCTCCGAATATGCCGCCCATACTTCGAGACGGGCCTTCAGCCCTCCTCAGCATGAGGTGGTGGGCAGGCGAGCCGGTCCGGAGTTCGTGTTCTACAACAAAGACCTCCCCGGGAGCCGCCACAGCGGCGTCCCGAGGGATAGGCCGCTTGCTCCGGGTAATACCGCCCATGCTTCGAGACGGGCCTTCAGCCCTCCTCAGCATGAGATGGTGGGGAGGTGTGTCGACCCAGGGGCGCTTCCTGCAACAAAGACCTCATCCTGAGGAGCCGCCTCAGCGGCGTCTCGAAGGATGGGCCGCTTGCTCCGGGCGTCTTCTCACTTAACGTCGTCACCCGGGCGAACGACAGTGAGACCCGGGGTGACCGTTTGCGGCTGTGGCACCGCCCGTGCATCGCATGCTGCCCCGAACTCGCAGAACAGAATTGATGGCGACGGGAAGGCATGATGTTTGCCCGAAATCTCTATGGGGCTCTCATTCGACATACCTGTACCGCGACCTTGCCGTCCGTTTCAGCCGGTAGCTCGATGGGCTCGCGCCGATATACTGCTTGAACATGCGGCTGAAGAAATAGGGATCGGAATAGCCGAGTTCGGCGGCGGTTTCCTTGACGGTTTTTCCCAGGCCCAGCCGGTGGATCGCATATTCCATCCGCTTGAGTTCGAGATATTTCTGCGGCGTCATGCCGATGCGCTCGCGAAACGCCCGGCGGAAATAATCGCGGTTATAGGGAACGCGCTCCAGCGCCTTTTCCAGCGCATCCTCTTTCAGCGGGTCGGCGGCAAGGCCGGAGGCGAGCAGCATGATCTGCAGCGAGAGCTGCCCCTGGTTGGCAAGCAGGTCCCCCTCCTCGCGCCAGCCAAGGAACGCATCGTCCAGAAAGGCAAGCAGCAGCACCATGAACTGATGATGCTGCACCAGCGTCGGGCTGGTGGTGGCGGCCATGGTCCGGTAATGCACGATCAACGGATGAAGGACGGACCAGTCGCGCAGTTTTACCCTTCGCTGCAGATGCATCTGATCGATGAGGTCCGCACGGCCGAACAAATCCAGGGTGAAGTGCTGGGCAACCCCGGTATAATCGTCACCACCGCCGTGAACGCCGTGGAATCTTTCCCGCGCCCGGATCAGCATCGCCTCGCCCTCATGCAGCACGAAGCTTTCCTCGCCGACCCGGTACCGGGCCTTGCCGGTCAGGCAGAACACCAGATCATGGACGGGATTGATCTTGTCGATCCGCCAGGTCTGGGCATGCTGCATGCGAATGGGCGTGCGCGCCAGCCGGAGCGAAAGAGCCTGCACCGGGATCCGGTTCAGTGGGCCATGTTCGCTTTTATCCATGTTTTTGTTTGGTAGCCTTCATTTGGGTTTCCCGGGCAGAACGCTAAGATCAACGAAAGTGACAGCAACCATTGCCAAAAACGGTTTCTGTCCAAGGGAGGAGATAGTGCCAGACTCGCGGCCGGACGCAAACGTCCGACCAGTGTATCTCGGCATTTTTGCTGAAGACATGAAACATTCCGAATACGGCATACCGGCAAAAACCGCATATTTCGGCGGAAGCGCGCTCAACCGGGCGCCCACGGCCACCGCCTCGTTCTGCGAACAAAAAGCCGCGCGGGCCGGCCGCCTTCCGCCCGCCGGCCCGGTGCAGGAGGCCGCGTAATGGGCGGCGACAGCAGATATCTCGGTTTTTTCTATGTCGCCCCTTATGTGGCGGGACTGCTGCTGTTTACCGCGTTCCCCTTCGCCGCGTCGTTCTACCTGAGCTTTACCGACTACGACCTCCTGTCCACGCCCAGGTGGACGGGCCTCGACAACTACACCAAGCTCTTCACCCGCGACCGCACCTTCGACAAGTCGCTGAAGGTGACGCTGCTTTATGTGTTCATGACCGTGCCGATCAAGCTGGCCTTCGCGCTGCTGATCGCGGTGATCCTCAATTACCGGCTCAAGGCGATCAATCTTTTCCGCACGGCCTATTACGTGCCGTCCATCCTGGGCGGCTCGATCGCGATTGCCGTCCTGTGGCGCTATATCTTCGCCGAGGCCGGTCTCGTGAACATGATCATCGGCGCCGTCGGCATCGAGCCCGTCAACTGGTTCGGCGACCCGCAGAACGCGCTGATCACCATTACCCTGCTGCGCTGCTGGCAGTTCGGCTCCGCCATGGTGATCTTCCTCGCCGCCCTGCAATCGGTCGACAAGTCGCTCTATGAAGCCGCCTCCATCGACGGCGCCAACCAGTGGCACATCTTCCGCTACATCACGCTGCCGCTGATCACGCCGGTGATCTTCTTCAACCTGATCATGCAGACGGTGCAGGCGTTCCAGGAATTCAACGGCCCCTACATCATCACCGAGGGCGGACCGCTGAAATCCACCTATCTGCTGCCCCTCTACATCTATGACAAGGCTTTCAAGAGCTTCGACATGGGCTATGCCTCGGCCATCGCCTGGGTGCTCTTCGTAATCATCATGGTCCTGACCCTTGCCGCCTTCTGGTCGTCCAAGAAGTGGGTCTATTACGCCGGCGACAAGAGGAGCTGACCGATGACCGCCTCCTACGATATCAACCCGCAAGGGCTTGCACCGGGCACGGAACCTGCCACCGCGCTGGAGATCAGGCTGCGCCGGCGCAGCCGCATCTCCAGCGCGGTCCGCTACGGCGTCCTGCTGGTGTTCGGCCTGATCATGCTCTATCCGCTGATCTGGCTGATCGGCGCCTCCTTCAAGACCAATGCGGAGATCTTCGCAAGCCCGTCCTTCTGGCCGGAGGACCCCACGCTTTCCGGCTATATCAACGGCTGGCAGACCTCCACGCCCTATACGTTCGGGCGGTTCTTCTGGAACACCTTCCTGATCATCACGCCGAAGGTCATCGGCACGGCCATTTCCTGCACGCTGGTCGCCTATGGCTTCGCGCGGTTCGAGTTTCCCGGCAAGCGCATCCTGTTCGTAACAGTCATCGCAACCCTGCTCCTGCCGAACGTGGTGACCCGCATCCCGCAATACCTGTTGTTCCGGGACATCGGCTGGCTGGACAGTTTCCTGCCGCTCTGGGTGCCGTCCGCGGTCGCCGGGGATGCGTTCTTCGTCTTCATGCTGATCCAGTTTCTGAGAGCCATCCCGCGGGACATGGAGGAAGCCGCCCGGGTCGACGGCGCAAACACGCTGCAGACACTCGTCTATATCGTCGTGCCCATGCTGATGCCGGCCATCATCTCCGTGTGCCTGTTCCAGTTCATGTGGACCATGAACGACTTCCTCGGACCGCTGATCTACATTTCCTCGGTCGACAAGTACCCGGTCAGCCTGGCGCTGAAGCTCTCCATCGACACGACGGAGGCGTTCGACTGGAACCAGATCCTGGCCATGTCCGTGCTGGCGCTCGCACCATCGCTGGCGGTTTTCTTCATCGCACAGAAATACTTCATCGAAGGCATCTCGACAGGAGGGGTCAAGGGCTGATGGCTGAGCTGCAACTGAAATCCATCGAGAAGACCTATGGCAGCGGCTTCAAGGCCGTCCACGGCATCGACCTCACCGTGAACGAGGGCGAGTTCATGGTGCTTGTCGGCCCTTCCGGCTGCGCCAAATCGACGACCCTTCGCATGATTGCGGGACTTGAGACCATCACCGGCGGCGAGATCCGCATCGGCGACCGGGTGGTCAACGACATCGTGCCGGGCAAACGCGGCATTGCGATGGTGTTCCAGAACTACGCCCTGTACCCGCATATGAAGGTGAGAAACAACCTCTCCTTCGGGCTGCGCCTCAAGCGCCGGCCGAAGACGGAAATCGAAGGCGCCACGCAGGACGTGTCCAGGGTCCTGGAGATCGAACAGCTTCTGGAGCGGCTGCCGAAACAGTTGTCCGGCGGCCAGGCGCAGCGCGTGGCGGTCGGCCGGGCGCTGATCAAGCAGCCCGAGGTCTTCCTGTTCGACGAGCCGCTGTCGAACCTCGACGCCAAGCTGCGCGCCTCCATGCGGGTCCGGATCACCGATCTTCACAAGCGGCTGAAGGATGAGGGACGCCCGGCGACGGTCGTCTATGTCACCCATGACCAGGTCGAGGCCATGACCATGGGCGACCGCATCTGCGTGATGCGCGAGGGACACATCATGCAGGTGGCCGACCCGACGACGCTTTACGAGCGGCCCGCAAATGCCTTTGTCGCCGGTTTCATCGGCATGCCCGAAATGAACCTGGTGGATGCGATCCTGACGAGTGACGGCGTGCCGCATCTTACGGTCGCCGACCAGACCATCAAGGTGCCGGAGGGTCTCGGCGAACGGCTCAGGCTGGCGGAGGGGCCGGTCAAGTTCGGCATCCGCCCGCAACATCTGCAAATCTCGCCCCCGGAACCGAAGACTCGCTTTCGGGAACCGTGAGAGCTGTCGAATTCCTGGGCCACGAAATCAATCTTCACATCGGCATCGGCGAGGCGGCATTCGTCGCCGTGGTGCCGAGCGACCGTCTCACCGCAATTCCCACACGCGGTGAGACGGTCTCCATCAAGCCGATCGGAAACCGGATCCATCTGTTCGACCGGCATAGCGAGGAGAACATCTCGCTTGGCTGAACCTGATTGTCATGGGAGGATAAAATGACAAGTTTGAGAAGTGGAGTTGGCGCCCTGCTGACAGCAACGGCACTCGCAACGAGCGTCTCCGCAGCACAATCCGCGGATCTGCGGATGAGCTGGTGGGGCGGCGACAGCCGCCACCAGGCGACCCAGGAGGCCCTGAAGGTCTGCGGGGAAAAGCACGGCCACACGATCAAGCCGGAATTCACCGGCTGGTCGGGCCATCTGGAAAAAGTCACGACCCAGATTGCCGGCGGCACCGAAGCCGACATCATGCAGATCAACTGGCCGTGGCTGCCGCTGTTTTCCGCCAATGGCGAAGGCTTTGCCGATCTCAGTGGGCTTTCGAACGTCATTGAGCTCGACAACTGGACGGATGCCCAGCTCGCCTCGACCTCCGTCAATGGCCATCTGAACGGCCTGCCGGTGTCGACGACCGGCCGCGTGTTCTTCTTCAACAAGACGACCTTCGACAAGGCGGGTGTTGAGATCCCGGTGACCTGGGACGATCTTTTCACGGCGGCTCAGCAGATTCGCGAGAAGCTGGGCGAGGACTACTATCCGCTGAACGCCATCCAGGAAACCGCCGCCCTGCTCGTCTCGCTCCGTGTCACACAGCAGACCGGCAAGGACCTGATCGATCCTGAAACGATGACGGTGGCCTGGACCCCGGAAGAGCTGGCAAAGGGGATCGAGTTCTACGGCAAGATGATGGAATCCGGGGTCACCATGACCCAGAAAAAGGCCAATGCCGCCGGAAATGCCGAACTCTATGAAAAGCCCGAATGGACGGATGGCCGCATTGCCGGATCCTATGAATGGGATTCGACCTACTTCAAATATTCCGATCCGCTGGAGGTGGGACAGCATCTTGTGCCGACCGAGATCCTGACCGGCGAAGATGCCGTCACCGAGGGCATCTACCGCAAGCCTTCCATGATGTTCTCGATTTCCAAGCGCTCCGAAAACCCGGAAGCCGCCGCGCAGATCCTGAACTGCCTGCTCAACGAACCGGAGGGAATCGAAGCCCTCGGCACGACACGCGGACTGCCGGCCTCCAAAGCCGCCGCGGACCAGTTGAAGGAAGCCGGCAGCATCAAGCCGGAGCTTGCGCAAGCCAACGCCATCATCATGGCGGCCTCAGGCCCGACGGTTTCGCCGCTGAACGAGCATCCGGACGTGCGCACCATCTTCCTGGACACGCTGGAAGTCTACGCCTACGGGCAGATCGACGCCGCCACAGCCGCCGAGGAAATCATCGCCGGCATCAACGAAGCCATCGAGGAATACAAACCCTGATCCTGTCCCGATCGACCTGCAGCCGGGCTGACCTGCCTGACTGCAGGACAATCGATCGCCGTCAAAATACGGGGCATCCTGCGTTCCTTGACGCAGGATGCCCCGGGCGACCGGAAAATCCGGCCGCGCCCCTTTTGCCTCAACCGCGCGATAGCCGATGACCGTACTTGCCCTCATTGCCGCCACCCCGTGGACGGCAACTGTCCTTCTTGCGCCCGACGGGGCAAGATATGCCCTGCCGGAGCCTGTGGATTTCCTGTTGAAAACAACCGCCGGAGGCCTTGCCGCGTCCGGGCGGACGGACCGCGCGGTTCTGCAGCTCAACGGCCTTGAGCCCGCTACGGACTATCGCCTGGAAACGCCGCTCGGGGCGATCGAATTCCGCACCGGCCATTGCTCCGGCAAGGTCAGTATTCTGGATTTCGGCGCACAGAGCGAAGCGGCGGACAACAGCGCCGCCATTCAAGCCGCGATCGACGCGGTGCCCGATGGCGGCACGCTTCTGGTGCCGCCGGGGCGTTTCCACACCGGTCCGCTGTTCCTGCGCTCGCATATGACGGTTTATCTTGCAGAGGGCGCCGAACTCTCGGCGATCCATGACTGGCGGGACTGGCCGATCCTGGAGGAACGCGATGACAGCGGCCGCGTGATCGGTACCTGGGAGGGTCTTCCCGCGCGAAGTTTCGCGTCCCTGATCACGGCGATCGGCTGCAAGGACATCGCGCTGACGGGCCGAGGCATCATCGACGGCGGCGGAGACCGCGGCGACTGGTGGAGCTGGCCGAAGGAGACAAGACGGGGCGCGCGCCGGCCGCGGACTGTCTTTCTCGCCCATTGCGATCACGTTGTCCTCACCGGCCTCACCGTCCGCAATTCTCCGTCCTGGACCATTCACCCCTATCGCTGCCGCCGGCTCGCCGCGGCAGCGCTTACCATCGAGAACCCGCCGGACAGCCCGAATACGGACGGCTTCAATCCGGAGAGCTGCGACGACGTCAGTTTGACCGGGCTGCATTTTTCCGTCGGCGACGACTGCATCGCCGTCAAGGCCGGCAAGCGGGATGGCGCGCGGACCGATCACCTCGCCCCGACGCGCAATCTCTCCATCAGCCACTGCCTGATGGAGCGGGGACATGGTGCCGTCGTTCTGGGCTCGGAAATGAGCGGCGGCATCACCAATATCCGCATCGAAAAATGCACCTTCCTCGGCACCGACCGGGGCCTCAGGATCAAGACCCGGCGGGGCCGCGGCGGCAAGGTCGCGAACATCTCCATGAGCGACGTGGAGTTGGACCGGGTTGCCACCGCGGTCGCTGTGAACGCCTTCTACTTTTGCGATGCCGACGGAACATCCGAGGCCGTCCAGTCCCGCGAGCCCGCGCCGGTCGATGCGACGACACCCGAGATCTGCAATATCCTGGTGAAGAACATCACGGCGACCAACGTTCAGCTGGCGGCGGTCGCCCTGCTCGGCCTGCCCGAAGCCCCGCTGTCGAACATCCGGATCGACAACATGCAGGTCGCCTTCGATCCGGATGCGCAGCCCGATGTACCGCTCATGGCCTCTCATGTGCCTGCCTGCCGGCATGAGGGTATTTTCGCCCGATTCGCGGACGTCGTCGGCGAACTGACATTTGCCCGAAAGGATGACCGCCATGCTGACTGAGTTTTTCGAGCGGTACGTGACCGTCTACCAGCCCTACAAGGGGGGAAACTGGTGTTATGAGGACGGGCTGATCTACCGGGGCCTCGAGCTCCTGCACATGGCCACCGGCGACAATCGCTGGCTCTCCCACTTGAAGCGGCTGGTGGACGCGCGGATCCTCTCCGGCCCCAGACTTTCCGGTTATGCCCTGACGGAATACAACATCGACAATATCAGGCCCGGGGGTGCGCTGCTTTACCTCGACATGCTGACGGGCGACCCCAGGTATCTTGCCTGCGCCGACCTTCTGGCCGACCAGCTTGCCTCCCATCCGCGCACCAAATCCGGGGTCTACTGGCACAAGGCGCGCTATCCGTGGCAGATCTGGCTCGACGGGCTCTACATGGCGGCACCGTTTCAGATCGCCTATGCCCATGCGCGCAACCAGCCGGAGCTGATTAGCGATTCCCTGAATCAGATCGGCATCGCCCTCAAGGCCACCTATGTTCCCGAAACCGGCCTCTACGCCCATGCCTTTGACGAGGCCCGCAAGCAGGACTGGGCCGACCCGTGGACCGGCAGGTCCCAGGCCCATTGGGCCCGGGCGCTCGGCTGGCTCTGCATGTGCCTGGTGGACGTCGCCGACCTGGTCGGCCCCGCGGCCTTTGCTCCGCTCCGGCAGCGAACCACGGACCTTTTGAACCGCATCCTCGAGTTGCGGACGCAGAACGGCCTCTGGCTTCAGGTGATCGACGCCCCGGACCTTGAAGGCAACTATATCGAATCCTCCGCCTCGGCCATGTTCGTCTATGCCCTGAAGCGGGCCGAGAGGCTGGATCTGATAGGCCCGGTACGGGAGGATCTGCTGTCGGGCCTGATCGATTACTCGGTCCGCAAGGCGCCCGACGGAGCCATCCGCATGTCGGGGATCTGCGAGGTTGCGGGCCTGGGCGGTTTTGAGGAAAAGTACCGCGATGGCACGCCCGAATATTATCTGAGCGAACCTGTCGTCGATAACGACCCGAAGGGCGTCGGGCCGCTGATGATGTGCGTTGCCACGTCGCTGATGGATCAGCCCGCCAGAAGCACCGTCGCTGCGCCTTGACCATCATGCGGATTTCAAGCTGACCTGCAACTCGCCGCTTATGACGGGCCCCATTGGAAACATGGGACGGCCGGCGCGAGCCTCACAGGGATCCTCGTTCTGCGCCAACACCACCCGCTTGCCTGAACGCAGACCTGCCAAACGTTTCGACGCCCCCAATCTTGGGGAACCGGGCGCCCCGCAAACGCATTTGCCGGCGACGCCGCACGCGGCTGGTCCCTGAAGCCCAGAAGCTGCATCGTTTTCGTGAAGATATTGGCAGCTTAGACGCCAAAAGCCCCTCGGTTTTAACCGAGGGGCTTTTCAGACTGCTGACAAACCCCTGGCATTGTCCAGGGGTTTTTGATTCACTGTTTAGATGTTGAAGAAGCCCGGCCCCGATCAGACAGCGCTCGAGATGGTTACACTCGAGCAGCTTGTTCCCGCCGATCACCTTTTGCGCAAGATTGACGCGGTGATCGACTTTTCGTTCGTCCATGACCGTGTCTCGGCGCTCTACTGCGCAGACAACGGCCGTCCACCGCTGGATCCGACGTTGATGTTCAAGGCGTTGTTCATCGGTTACCTGTTCGGCATCCGCTCGGAGCGCCAGTTGGTGCGCGAGATCGAGGTGAATGTCGCCTACCGCTGGTTCTTGCGGCTGAAGCTGACGGACAAGGTGTTCGACGCCTCGACACTGAGCCAGAACCGGCGGCGTCGCTACAACGACGCGTCTGTCGCCCAGGATATCTTCGACCACATTGTCGAGCAGGCGATCGCTCATGGCCTTGTAGACGGCACGGTGCTTTATACGGATTCGACACATCTGAAGGCGAATGCCAACAAAGGCAAATACGATCTGGCTCAAATCGAGAAGTCACGGGCCGATTATTGGGCGGACCTGGACCGGGCGGTTGAGGCGGAACGCAGGCTGCATGGCCAGAAGCCGCTAAAGGAGCAGGAGCGCTCTCCTGAGGTCAAGCAAACCAAGGTGAGCCGCACGGATCCGGACAGCGGCTACATGGTGCGTGAGGGCAAGCCAAAGGGCTTCTTCTATCTGGACCACCGCACGGTGGACGGTAAATTGGGGATCGTCACGGACACCTTCACCACACCGGCCAATGTCCATGACAGCATTGTTTATCTGAACCGGCTGGACCGTCAGGCACACCGCTTCAGCTTCCAGGTCAAGGCGGTTGGTCTTGATGCGGGCTATGCCACTTCAGCGATAGCCCGGGGACTGGAGGAGCGGGATATTCTGGGGGTGACCGGATACCGCCGCCCGTCTGCCCCAAAGCCCGGCATGATGCGCAAATCAAGCTTCGCTTACGAGGAGCAAACCGATGGCTACCGTTGTCCCGAAGGCCGGCTGCTGACCTATGCAACGACGGACAGGAACGGCTACAAACACTACCGCTCCGACCCTGCCATCTGCAAAAAGTGTCCGCTTCTGGCCTCCTGCACCTCCAATGCCAGGGCTGAGCGCACCATCACCCGCCATGTCTGGCAGGAGAGCAGGGAGCGAAGCGATACATATCGCCTGACACCCTGGGGCAAGGCTGTTTACAAGCGTCGAAAGGAAACCGTGGAGCGTTCGTTTGCCGATGCCAAACAGCTCCATGGCCACAGATACGCCAGGTTCCGAAGTCTGGTGCGCGTCCAGATGCAGTGCCTCCTCGCCGCCGCCGCCCAGAACATCAAGAAGATCGCGATGGCCCTCACCAAACCACCCAAACAAGTACGGGCCTGACAGGCAAAAAGCCCGACCACGCTAAATTCAAAACCCAGAAATAACGGCAAAACAAATCTCAAAAAACAAACCCGCCGAAATCGGCGGGTTTGTCAGCAGTCTGAAAAGCCCCACGGTTTTAACCGAGGGGCTTTTGTTTGATTTGGTTGCGGGGGCAGGATTTGAACCTGCGACCTTCAGGTTATGAGCCTGACGAGCTACCGGGCTGCTCCACCCCGCGGTATTCTTTTGTGGCTGAGGGTACCTGAGTATCCTCGTTGGGCTTGAGTTGGGCCCGGCATTGTTTGTTTTGTTTGTCCTCGCGGCGTTGCCGCTGCGGGCGTCGCGGGGGCTGCTCCACCCCGCGGTATTGTATGTTGGGGAAGGGTCTTGATATCGTTGAAGATGATTGACTGCGATTTGCAGGCCTGGCGGCGACCTACTCTCCCACATCTTAAGATGCAGTACCATTGGCGCTGGGGAGTTTCACGGCCGAGTTCGGGATGGGATCGGGTGGGGGCTCCCCGCTGGGGCCACCAGGCCGGCGAAGCGCAGTTTTTGCGTAAAACTGGTGTTGATCTGTCCTCACGGCCGTACGCTGCTTGGCAGCTGGCCTGCGGACGGCGCGCCCTGACCGGGCGGCGGCCGCTTGGCCTTGCGAACCTTGCGGTTCGGGCTCTTTTCCCTTGGGGGATTGGAGCCTTGAGGCCGGTGAGAACTGGTCATTCCTGATTATTGATGAGTTTCGATCTGGTTTTCCTTCGGCTTTGCGAGGGAACAAGAGTTCCGAGCGCAGCGAAGGCAAGGCCAAGCGGCCGCCGGCCGGTCAGGCCGCGTGGTTCGCAGGACAGGTCCGAAGGACCGTACGTCCGTGAGAACAAAACCATGATCTCAAAAGCGCTTTCGCGCTTTTGGGATGATGAACATTGACTAATGAGAGGATCAAGCCGAACGAGCTATTAGTAAAGCTAAGCTTCATGCGTTGCCGCACTTCCACACGCTTCCTATCGACGTGGTGGTCTTCCACGGCTCTTCAGGGAGAACTCGTTTTGAGGTGGGTTTCCCGCTTAGATGCTTTCAGCGGTTATCCCTTCCGTACATAGCTACCCTGCAATGCGGCTGGCGCCACAACAGGTCCACCAGAGGTACGTCCATCCCGGTCCTCTCGTACTAGGGACAGATCCTCTCAATTCTCCTACACCCACGGCAGATAGGGACCGAACTGTCTCGCGACGTTCTGAACCCAACTCACGTACCACTTTAATTGGCGAACAGCCAAACCCTTGGGACCTGCTCCAGCCCCAGGATGTGATGAGTCGACATCGAGGTGCCAAACAATGCCGTCGATATGGACTCTTGGGCATCATCAGCCTGTTATCCCCGGCGTACCTTTTATCCGTTGAGCGATGGCCCTTCCACGAGGGACCACCGGATCACTATGGCCGTCTTTCGACTCTGCTCGACTTGTCAGTCTCGCAGTCAGGCAGGCTTATGCCATTGCACTCAA
Organism: Roseibium salinum; assembly: GCF_026240905.1. Classification (NCBI taxonomy): domain Bacteria; kingdom Pseudomonadati; phylum Pseudomonadota; class Alphaproteobacteria; order Hyphomicrobiales; family Stappiaceae; genus Roseibium; species Roseibium salinum. The sequence continues at coordinate 3,992,865 of NZ_JAPEVI010000003.1, read as the reverse complement.
CGAGCGATTTCCGACCGCTCTGAGCCCACCTTCGCGCGCCTCCGTTACCATTTGGGAGGCGACCGCCCCAGTCAAACTACCCGCCACACACGGTCCCGGATATTGTTGTACCGCGGTTAGATATCCATGACGACAAGGGTGGTATTTCAAGGGTGACTCCACAAGAGCTGGCGCTCCTGCTTCAACGTCTACCACCTATCCTACACATGTCGACACGAATACCAGTGTGAAGCTGTAGTAAAGGTGCACGGGGTCTTTCCGTCTGACCGCAGGAACCCCGCATCTTCACGGGGAATTCAATTTCACTGAGTCTATGCTGGAGACAGCGGGGAAGTCGTTACGCCATTCGTGCAGGTCGGAACTTACCCGACAAGGAATTTCGCTACCTTAGGACCGTTATAGTTACGGCCGCCGTTTACTGGGGCTTCAATTCGGTGCTTGCACACCTCCTCTTAACCTTCCAGCACCGGGCAGGCGTCAGACCCTATACGTCGCCTTACGGCTTCGCAGAGCCCTGTGTTTTTGATAAACAGTCGCCACCCCCTGGTCTGTGCCACCCCACAACGGTTGCCCGTCGTGAGGTCTCCCTTCTCGCGAACTTACGGGAGCATTTTGCCGAGTTCCTTCAGCATAGTTCTCTCAAGCGCCTTGGTATGCTCTACCAGTCCACCTGTGTCGGTTTCGGGTACGGTTTATACGTGGGAGCTATTTCCTGGAACACCTTCGCAGCACCCCCAATCCAATAAGGGGATACGACACACGGCATCCGTCACTACCCACAAGCTGCAGAATATTAACTGCATTCCCATCGACTACGCCTTTCGGCCTCGCCTTAGGGGCCGGCTAACCCTGCGCCGATTAGCGTTGCGCAGGAACCCTTGGACTTTCGGCGAGCGGGTCTCTCACCCGCTTTATCGTTACTCATGTCAGCATTCGCACTTCTGATATCTCCAGGAGCCCTCACGGGTCTCCCTTCGCAGACTTACAGAACGCTCCGCTACCGCGCATCCCGAAGGATGCACCCGCAGTTTCGGTGTATGGCTTGAGCCCCGGTACATTTTCGGCGCGGGACCCCTTATTTAGACCAGTGAGCTGTTACGCTTTCTTTAAATGATGGCTGCTTCTAAGCCAACATCCTGGTTGTTTTGGGAGTCCTACATCCTTTCCCACTTAGCCATAACTTGGGGACCTTAACTGGCGGTCAGGGTTGTTTCCCTCTCCACAATGGACGTTAGCACCCACTGTGTGTCTGCCGGACAGTACTTCCCGGTATTCGGAGTTTGGTTAGGATCAGTAAGGCGGTAAGCCCCCATAGCCCATCCAGTGCTCTACCCCCGGGAGTATTCATCCGACGCTCTACCTAAATAGATTTCGCGGAGAACCAGCTATTTCCGAGTTTGATTGGCCTTTCACCCCTAGCCACAGCTCATCCCCGACTTTTTCAACAGGCGTGGGTTCGGTCCTCCAGTGCGTGTTACCGCACCTTCAACCTGGCCATGGCTAGATCACTCGGTTTCGGGTCTAATCCAACGAACTCAGCGCCCTATTCAGACTCGCTTTCGCTGCGCCTACACCTACCGGCTTAAGCTTGCTCGTTAAATTAAGTCGCTGACCCATTATACAAAAGGTACGCTGTCACCCTCTCGGGCTCCAACTGTTTGTAGGCATCCGGTTTCAGGATCTGTTTCACTCCCCTCGTCGGGGTGCTTTTCACCTTTCCCTCACGGTACTTGTTCGCTATCGGTCGACAAGGAGTACTTAGGCTTGGAGGGTGGTCCCCCCATGTTCAGACAGGATTTCACGTGTCCCGCCCTACTCAAGGATCATATCTCTTTCTACCCGTAAGGGGCTCTCACCCGCTAAGGCCCGACTTTCCAGACGGTTCCGGTTCTTAAAATATGACCACTGGCCTGGTCCGCGTTCGCTCGCCACTACTAGCGGAGTCTCGGTTGATGTCCTTTCCTCCGGGTACTTAGATGTTTCAGTTCCCCGGGTTCGCTCCCTTGCGGGTACTCCATGCGGAGTGGGTTGCCCCATTCGGAAATCGCCGGATCAAAGCTTATTCGCAGCTCCCCGACGCTTATCGCAGCGTATCACGTCCTTCATCGCCTCTTGTCGCCAAGGCATCCACCGAATGCCCTTAAGACACTTGATCACTCTCATTATCAATGTTCATCTCAAAGCGCACAGCGCTTTAAGATGATCCATTATTTGCACTACCGCTCTTTGAGCTACTTGAGTGCGCTAACACCCAAATACCTTCAGAACAGGTCGCGCAAAAGATCATCTTTGCTTGCACTACCGCTCATCAAACTGCTTGCGTGCGTTAACACCCAAACAACCTCAGAACAGGCCGCGCAAACCGTTCACGCTTGCCGACAACATCAACCCGGGCCCCTTTTAAAACCCGGATATCCGCCGCCAGCCGGCGCAAACTGATCATCAATAATCAAGACCAGTTTCACGAGATTAATCTGACAGCCATGCGGTCACGCTGGCTCCCTACTTGATCGTAGAACCCCAGGGTCTCCCCCGGAGGTCAAAAAAATCTTCTCTTCAACGATGTCAAGAACAGGCGGCAATCCGAAGATCACCGCAAAACGGCACTCTCTCAAAAGACAAGTTATTTTCCGCTCACGGCTGAGCGAGCCTTCGGCTCCAGCCTCCGCGAGGGCGGCCTGCCAAGAAGGCTTTTGGCCGGCGGCCGCTTGGCCTTGCCTGCGCTGCGCTCCGGAACCAGAAGTCCCTCGCAAACACCGAGCAAGCTCCAAATCGAAGCCTTCGTGGCGACGCAACAAACACGCGCTCAAGCAGCCAAAGGCGGTAGCGCCAGAATAATGCCGGAGCCCTACCCGTCTGCCCGCA